>JANQPK010000173.1 GCA_028289505.1 Cyclobacteriaceae bacterium | reverse complement strand
ATCTTAGAATAAATCATGCCAATCGCACCAGTCAGAAACAATATCGTTCATTAGCGGAGGCTAGATCCAATCGCCTAAGTATTGATTGGAGTAAACATGATGTTGTCACGCCTTCTCTAATCGGCACCCAGCGCTATCACGACATCCCTCTAGCGGATATTAGACCCTACATCGACTGGACCCCGTTTTTCCAAACCTGGATGCTAAAAGGGAAGTTTCCTCAAATCCTCGAACACCACTTGATTGGTCAGGAAGCCAGTAAACTCTATCATGATGCCAATGAAATGCTGGATCAGCTGGTGCAAGGCAGTTCCTTACGAGCGGCAGCTTCAATTGGGGTTTACCCTGCCAACAGCCTGGGAGATGACGTTTTAGTTTTTAAGGATTCAGAAAGGGCAGAGGCTATGCTGACTGTCCATTTTCTTCGACAACAGGGTAAAAAGGCCAATGGTTTGCCAAACTTTTGTTTAGCTGACTTTATAGCACCTGAAAGCACAGGAGTTATGGATTACCTAGGTTTCTTCGCGGTCACCGCTGGATTGGGTATTGAGCCTTTGTTGGAACAGTATAAGCAGGATCATGACGACTACAAGTCCATAATGCTCAAAGCAGTTGCTGATCGATTGGCTGAGGCTTTGGCAGAAAAGATGCATAAGAAAGTACGTAAAGAATTGTGGGGATATGCGGCAGATGAACAATGGGATAATGATTCTCTAATTAGAGAACGCTACACCGGTATTCGACCTGCACCTGGATATCCGGCCTGTCCTGATCACACTGAAAAGAGAGCACTTTTTGAACTATTGCAAGCGGAAAAGTTGGGTATTCAGCTCACTGAGTCCTGTGCCATGTACCCAGCAGCATCTGTTAGTGGGTACTATATTGGTGGCGAGCAAAGCCGCTATTTTGGCTTAGGGAAAATTGGAAAAGATCAGGTGGTGGACTATGCCAAGCGAAAAGGAATTTCAGTTGAGGAAGCAGAGAAATGGTTAAAACCAAACCTTAACTACGATTTATAAACCTATAGGATGAAAATAACCGAACACTTGAAAAATGCTAAGGATACTCTATTTAGCATTGAAATCCTACCTCCGTTGAAGGGACAGAGTATTCAGAGCTTGTTTAGCCATCTCGATCCTCTAATGGAGTTTAAGCCTCCATTTGTGGATGTAACCTATCATCGTGAAGAGTATGTATATAAAGACCGTGGCAATGGACTATTAGAAAAAAGGTCCATCCGCAAGCGTCCCGGTACTGTGGGAATTTGCTCAGCTATTAAGAATAAATACAATGTGGACCCAGTTCCTCATATTATTTGTGGTGGGTTTACTCGAGAGGAGACGGAGAATGCCCTCATTGATTTGAATTTTCTCGACATCCATAATGTACTGGTGATTAGGGGAGATGCTATTAAATCCGAAGGGGTGTTCCGTTCTGAGGAACAAGGCCATAACTATGCCATTGAGCTAGTTGAGCAGGTGGTTAAGATGAATGAGGGAAGCTATTTAGACGAGGAACTACTTAACGCCAATCATACCAATTTTTGTATCGGAGTTGCAGGCTATCCGGAAAAGCACTTTGAAGCCCCGAACTTGAAGTTTGATCTACATTATCTAAAACGCAAAGTGGAATTGGGTGCAGAATACATTGTCACCCAGATGTTTTTTGATAATCAGAAGTACTTCGACTTTGTGAATAAGTGTCGGGAAATCGGCATTGATGTGCCAATAATACCAGGATTAAAGCCCATTACTGTCCAAAAGCAGAATACCACTTTGCCAAGAATTTTCCATATCGACCTGCCTGAGGAGTTATCTGATGAAATAGAAAAATGCAGTAATAACGATCAGGTAAGAGAAGTAGGAGTAGAGTGGGCCATCCAGCAATCTAAGGAGCTCATGGAATTTGGTGTTCCATGTCTGCATTTTTATTCAATGGGAAAGGCTGAACCGGTGCATAAGATCGCTGCCGCCTTATTTTAGCTAGAATGCAGTCTAATAGCTCTCTCCAGATCTTCTGGTGTGTCAATACCGTCTGCTTGATAGGTGGTAGTTAGTACTTTTATTGAATAGCCGTTCTCAAGCCATCTGAGCTGTTCTAACCCTTCGGCTTTTTCCAATTTTGATACTGGTAATGAAGTAATTTGCTGCAAAACCTCATGATGATAGGCGTATAGACCAATGTGATGGTAATAGCGGAAATGACCAAGCCACTGATCCGGAGAAACGTTTCGTAAATAGGGAAGGGGTGACCTGCTAAAATAGAGCGCATTGCCTTGTTTGTCGAGGATCACTTTTACACAGTTGGGATCAGCCAGCTTGCTGTAGTCATGGATCTCCTTGGCTTGAGTTGCTATTTGTACAGAACGGTCCAAACCGGCAACAAGCGCATCTATCTGACGAGGATCAATGAACGGTTCATCTCCCTGAATATTTACCACAAAATCATAGGATTGCCCCATTTGTTCCAGAGCTTCCCTACATCTATCCGTTCCACTGGGGTGAAGCTCACTGGTCATGCATACCGCACCACCAAAATCCTTAACATGATCAAAAATATCTTTGTGGTCGGTGGCTACCACTACTTTGTCAAGTCCTTGACTTGTCGAGGCCTGATGGTATACCCTTTGTACCATCGATCTGCCATTTATATCCACTAGAGCTTTGCCGGGGAATCTGGTTGATTGAAATCGAACTGGAATGATCCCGGCGACCTTCATTGGAGCTTCTTTACCTTAAGCGAGGTCCCCTCTTCGTCAATTACCTTTACCGGTACTCCTTCATCTATAAACTCTCCCCTGGTATATGCATCCAGTACTTCATCGCCAATCTTGACCTTTCCACTGGGTCGAAGTACGGTATACGCGGTGCCTGATTCTCCTAGGTATGATCTTGCCTTGAAGTCAGAGGTGTAACCTTGCTTTGAGTCCTGCACATCAACGAGTGCTACCCGTCGAAAGAACTTGCTCTCAGTAAAACCAAAACCTCCAAAGATCATAACCAACATCGCACCCATTAACCCAATCAGGGTGGTCATTACTGCGGTCATAATTTCGCCAGAGGGAACAAAAGAAAAGTCAAAAGCATCATTGTTTATCATTACCAGTGACAGTCCACCGATGGTCAATATCAGTCCGGATATTCCTGCCAGACCAAAGCCGGGAATCACGAAAACCTCCACCGCAATTAGCAGTAACCCTACTAGGAAAACTAGAATCTCCCAATTGGCAGCTAGGCCATTAAGATAGTAAGGTACCAGGTATAGCACTGCTGCTACCAATGCGGCTAAAATAGGGAAGCCAACACCAGGAGTTTGTAGCTCAAAATAGATACCACCTACGATTATCAATATCAGGATGCCACTAATAAAAGGATTGAGAAAAAAAGCGATAATCTTCTCAACGCTGTCTTTTTGGTAGCGATATATGGTGTAATCGCTAAGGTTCTGGCGTTCTACGATTTCTTCGATACTATTTAGTTCAGCTTCACAAAAGCCGAACTTTATCGCTTCCTTGGTGGAGAAAGTGACCACTTCTCCTTTTTCCGATATTCCCGGCACCTCCAGTTCTTCATCTACCATGGCCTCAGCAATTTGTGGATCTCTTCCATTGGCCTCCGCGGTAGATCTCATAATTGATCTCATATACGACTGATATTTATCGGGTGCTGCTGTGCCATCGGCGGTAACTACAGTGGCAGCTCCAATCCTGGCTCCTGAAGTCATAAAAATACTGTCACAGGCAATGGAAATCAGAGCACCTGCAGAAGCGGCATCTTTATTTATAAAGACATGTATGGGAACAGGAAATTCAAGTATTGCAGTACTGATGTCATCAGCGTCGTTTAACGCTCCACCAGGGGTATCCATATCAATTATCACCATTTTTGCTCCCACATTGGTGGCTTCCTCCAGTGCTAACTCAACATAGCGGTTCATTCGAGGATCTATGACATCTCTAATTTCCATGACCAATACGGTGTCCGAGTTGGCAGCAGCCCACAAGGTGGAGGCGTTTAATAGCAGGAAAGTTATTGCCAGAAGATATCTCACAGCTTATAATTATGCAAGAATAAAATTAACCATAACCAGCCTATAAACATAAAATAAAAGCAAATTTGAACCGTTTCACTGGTGACGCAGCTAAATACTTGACTTACAATATTGCAATTCTAGGTGAAACGGAAGATCTTTGAATATGAGTGTTAGGCAATTTTTTTATGCTGTAATTCTGGTATTTTTTTCTGTCCACCTGGCTTACCCGGTAACTAATGATTCCATCAAACTTCAGCAAGAAAATGGGACCCTTGTGGTGCTCCACCAAGTAGAAGCCAAAGAAACTCTTTTTTCTTTATCCCAACGATACGGAAGCTCTGTTGAATCCATTATTGCATTCAATCAGATCAATAACAATAGTCTTTCTGTGGGGGCAATTATTAAGATACCATGGAACCGGGGTGTTACACACCTGGTGGAGCCAGGTCAAACGCTGTATTCATTGTCCAAGTTGTATCAGGTACCTGTGGATGCCATCAAGCAGTTGAACGGGATAACAGGGAATGATCTGGAGGCGGGCAGCGAGTTGTTAATCATAAGACCGGAGCCAGATCAAACAAAGATCAATCAAGCTGCTAAGTCAGCTGATTATCACGTGGTCACCGCTGAGGAAACACTTTACAGCTTATCGAAGCAATATAACCTCGATCTGGATAAGCTTAAGGATTGGAATGGGTTAACCGATAACAGCGTCCAGATTGGAGATACCCTCAGATTGAAGGAACCGATATCACGGCAGATAATACCTGCGAACAATCCACCACCAAGAGTTTCTAATTATCCGAAATCCGGTGAGGCAAAGCCGGTGCAGGAACAGGGAATAGCTGCGGTCATCAATGGTTCAACTGATACCAAGAAATATCTGGCATTGCACCCAACCGCCCCTTTTGGCACCATCATGAAAGTACGAAATGAGCTGACTAACTTAAGTGTTTTTGTACGGGTAGTGGGGCCACTACCAGCCACTGGGGCCAATAACAACATATTGATACGCCTGTCTCCAGCAGCTCAGGAGGCCCTAGGTTCTTTGGATAACAAATTCAGGGTAGAGCTATCGTATGTTTCCCAATGACTACCAGGAACTCAAGCAGTATCTTGATAGAAGCTATTTGTACTACAACACTCCCGAATTCATCGATAGTGATCCAATCAGCATTCCACATGGTTTTTCCAAATTACAGGACATTGAAATATCCGGATTTTGGGTGGCTATGTTGGCATGGGGCCAGCGAAAGACCATCGTCAACAAGGGTTTGGAGCTTATGGCGTTCATGGACCATGCTCCTCATGATTTTGTACTAAACTGTACCGAGCAGGATTTGAAGACCATAACTGGGTTCAAGCACCGAACTTTTAATAGTACTGATGTCCTGTATTTTATAGATTTCTTTAAAAGGTTCTACCAAAATTACCATTCGTTAGAGGATGCTTTTTTTCCTGAAAATACGGAATTCAAAGGGATGAAAGAGGCGCTGATCAATTTTCATAATTTCTTTTTTGATCACCGGCATGCACCTGCTCGGACCCGCAAACATGTAGCTACTCCATCAAGAAATTCCGCTTGTAAGCGAATTAATATGTTTCTGCGATGGATGGTCAGGCAAGACCAATTCGGAGTAGATTTTGGTTTATGGAAACGAATCAAGCCCATGGATTTAATCTGCCCCTGTGATCTGCATGTGGAACGAACAGCCAGGCAGTTAGGTTTGATTAATAGGAAGAGAGCTGATTGGCAAATGGCTGAAGAACTTACAGAAAATCTAAGACAATTTGACCAGGAAGATCCCGTCAAATATGATTTTGCTCTTTTTGGTTTAAGTATCCTGAGTTAATGGGTGATACTCCATTGATCCGGGTGAGTCCTCCACTTTTCAAGCAGATCAACCTGGGATGAGTTAACGATACCTTCTTTGGTTGCTTGTTCAATCAACAGGTTATAGTTGCTCAGGCTGAACCAGGCCACCTGAGCTTGCTGGAAATTTGCAGCTGCAATATCAAATCCATAGTTAAAGATTGACGCAAGCCCTAATACCTCTAGCCCAGCTCCTCTCAAAGCCTCGGCTGCCTTTAAAGAACTTCCTGCTGTGGATATGAGGTCCTCCACTAACACAACTTTTTGCGCGGGCTGGTAGGAACCCTCAATGAGATTTTCAAGTCCATGTCCTTTTGGTTTAGACCTGACATAAATAAAAGGTAGTTTCATGAGGTCGGCTACCAAGGCTCCCTGTGGAATCCCAGCAGTAGCCACACCTGCTATCGATTCTACTTCTGGAAACTCCTGTAAAATCCTTTTGGAAAGATGCTCTTTGATAAAGCTTCGAATTTCTGGAAAGCCTAATGATTTCCGATTATCACAGTAAATCGGCGATTTCCAGCCCGAGGCCCATACAAACGGTTTTTGCAGATTTAGCTTTATGGCTTGTATTCTTAACAACATTGAGGCAATCTTTAAGCCCGTTTCCCGTTTATCAATTGTTTTATCCATTTGGTGAAAATACAACTTTTATTGATTAAAAAAATCGACCTTGCCATGCAGTAAAACCACTTAATTTTTATTGATTTGCACTACTTTTTTTAACTTAAAACATGAAGCTATTCATAAATAGCATTCCAGTCCGTATTCAGAAGCTAAGTAAAGGGTTTGAATTATCCGAGTACGACGTGATTGTAAATGGGGGCAATAAGAATATCTATGTGGGAATGCTGTTAGGAGATGTCTTGATCAATGACGCATCAATAGCCCAGATCGATCGGATATTCAAACTGATGCGCAGAAAGCGCTTGCAAAAGTTGAGATCAATCACCTTTACTGTGAACGATCGAAAGTCCGTTAAACACTTTATTCGAAGTAGATTTAGAATCATTAAAGCGGGTGGGGGGATTGTTAGAAAAGATGACAGTATATTGATGATTTATAGGCTCAACCGTTGGGATTTGCCTAAGGGTAAACTTGAAAAAGACGAGGATTGGGAAACCGGTGCACAAAGAGAAGTTGAGGAAGAGTGTAATATTACCGTCAATATGGAGGGTAAAATCTGCTCCACCTGGCACTCCTATTCTTTAAACGGTAAGAGTATACTCAAGAAGACTGCCTGGTATGCCATGTCCTGCCAAGATGATGGCAACATGAAACCTCAAATCACCGAAGACATTCAGGCTGTGGAATGGAAAAATGAGGAAGCCTTACGGGAGGCTATGTTCAACACCTACCCCTCAATTCGCTATGTGATTAAACGCTATCAATCGGACTACCCCTTGGTTAATCCAAGCGATACGGAAGAAATCTTGTAATATCTCCTCCATACTTGTGGACTTCTCGAATTATAGAACTGCTAATAAAGGCAAATTCGGGAGAAGTAATTAAGAAAACGGTTTCCAACTCCGGATTCAAGGACTTATTTATTTGTGAAATGCTGTTTTCGTACTCAAAGTCGGTGGTATTTCTAAGTCCCCGCAGTAGGTAAGTAGCACCATGGGACCCGGCCAAGGTGGCTGTCAGTTGATCATAAACCAAGACGGTTACCCTTCGGTCTTCATCAAAAGCTGAGACGATATTTTGGGCCATCTGATTGATATCAAAATACCGCTGCTTTTGACTGTTATGCCCTATGGCAACTATGATCCGGTCAAAAAGTGTTAGGCCACGGCATACTATATCATGATGCCCTTTGGTATAGGGATCAAACGAACCAGGGAAAATTGCGACTTTTTCCATAACCTACTCGCAGTAGTAAAGACCAAATAGGTCAAAATACTGATGCTCGTCCATTTCATCAAACTCAAAACTGAACTTGATCACCGATGGTCGCTTGCCAAAAGCTATATTTCTTATGTATCGGTAAAGAATCTTGAAATTATCGGATTGGTTGTTGATGTTTCCCCACAGTTGAACTTTACTTACATTCGGATCTAATCCCAATTGATCCATGACTACCAATACGTACTTTAATAACTCTTGGGGGTTTTGAAAGTTGAATTGGTTGCAGTATAATAATTTTTCATTTTCGTGCACCAAGATCTCCGTTGAATCGATGTTATTAATGAAGAGAGACATGGACTTCATCCTACTGGCATCGCTCTGACGAGGAACACCTTCGATCAGTGCACTACTATGGTGCAGTAAGTGTATGTTTAGATTAGGGTACTGATCCTTAAACCATTTTACAATCTGCTTATCTGCTGCAAATACATTCACCATTTTACCGGTGTTGTGTTTGAAATAATAAATAGCATCATTTTGATCTATTTCACAGTTTATCTTCAGATATTCATATAAGGTATCCTTATCGAACATCTGGTTGGGGATAAGCACTGATTTAGGATTAAGAAATGCCAACTTCACCGAGTTCCAGAAGCCGGCGTTAAGCAAGTGATGGGATTCAAAGATAACCTTGAGGGTTTCAACCGTTTTTTCAGGTTTATCGTCTGCTCCAATCAAATAGTCTTCCAGTAACAGGCACGCACTGGATTTAGTGTCGAGAACGCAAAATTTAAAGTGTTGCTTACCCAGTAAAAAGTAAAGACTGTACTGACTTAGGTGGTCTACATTAAATTTGCTGGACTTTACCTTTCGAACTAGATGATAGTCTACCACACTGGTATTTGCCAATTATTCCCAATTTCCAGCGGTTGTAACATCAGTTCTACTACCAAACCGCAAAGGCTTGCGATTTTTGATCTCATTTTCTTCATTGCGGGTGGGATCAACCGGTTCAGGGTCGACTACCTCTATGACGTCCACCATTACCCCACTTTTGTTGATCTTATCCGCCCAGATGAGAAACTGCTTGTCTGAGTCTGGTACTAAGGGTAGCTGTTTTACTTGGAAATCGGATGAAAAAAGAGAATCCTTGACTGGTACTGATCCCAAAGTGTCAATTTCTACGTAAACACTGTCCGCACCATAGTCAAGTTGAATAACAGTTTCTTTTCTCTCGGTGATGTAAAGAACACCAGTATCCACGAAGTTTACCAATCTATCCCACTCGCTGGTAAATGCACCATTTACCGCACGGTAGGCTTGTTGGGCCTCACGAATTTGCATTAATTTATCAATAACCTTGGCTTCCACACTTCTGATCACCTTTTCCTGCTCGATATCGTTAGCAATACCACTTACCAGGAAGTATGCAAGCCCTATGCTGACCAGGTAGAAGACAATGGTTAATATCTTGGTAACATTCATGTTTTGCGATTTTAATGTTTCTGGTTTGCTTGCTGGGACACAAAGTTAAACCAGAACGCTATTTTATGTAATTATTTCGAATTATGAAAATACCCTTTCAAATTTAAAACCTGCTCTGGCGTCCCAATATTGCTTAAAACAGTATGTAATTGATCATCTTTCAGTTCCTTAAAATCATCAGGCTTGAAATACCTCACTTCTTTAATAATTTGCTGATGTGGCCCCAATTCCGGATCATAGCCAGTGGTTAACTTACCACCTGTTTGCTTTACCTCAAAAAATAGCTCAATAGCATGTAATGGAGGACCGTTAAACTCACTGGTAAATAGAAATTCGCCAACTTCGATTTGCAAACCGGTTTCTTCAAGGAACTCCTGTATTAAACAGTCCGCAGCAGATTGGCCGAACCGCATTCCACCACCAGGAGGAGACCAAAAATCTCCAGACTTTCTCAATCCTTGGTGGCGCACCAACAGTAGCCCTTGGTTATTGAGTAATATCCCACAAACCCTAACCCTCAAAACGCCACCAAACTTTTCGATTATTTCTTTCTTCATTTGTACTGGGGTTTTGTAAACTTATCTTCGCTGGATGGGGTAAGATTCTGCCGGCACTAACATAGGAAATATAAACTTGAAAATCTTAAACTCGGCATCTCAGATACTGGCCGATAAGTTTCCTTATCATCCAACAGAGGATCAATCACGTTTTTTTGAGACCGCTGAGTCTTTCATTCTTTCCAGGGAAGAAAGTTCAACTTTGGTGTTGAAAGGTTATGCCGGTACAGGTAAAACCTCATTGGTTGGTGTAATGGTAAAAGTATTGCCCTCATTCGGGTTTAAGGTCAGGTTGCTGGCTCCTACCGGAAGAGCTGCTAAAGTCCTGGCCCGATATAGCCGAAAGTCTGCCTTCACAATCCATAAAATGATTTACCAATTGCAGGAGGGGGATGCCACTCAGGGCTCGATATTTCAATTAAAGAAGAACTACTCCAAGAATACCATTTTTATAGTAGACGAAGCATCAATGGTTCCGGAGGGAGAGTTCTTCAATAGAGTACTTTCGGATTTGATAAAATATGTCTTTCAGCATCAGAGCAACAAATTGATCCTGATCGGTGATAATGCACAGTTACCACCGGTGGGACAGTCAAAAAGCCTGGCACTTTCCGAGTCCCATCTTGAAGATAGATATCGTTTGAACATACGATCCTTAGAGCTTAATCAGGTAATGAGGCAATCATTGGATTCGGGAATATTATTGAATGCCAATCGATTAAGGCTCCAAATGGATGAGGTTCCTGCTAAGGTAAGGTTTAATCTGAAGTACCCCGATATTTTTAAGATGACAGGCGATAGATTGGAAGATGGACTAAAATATGCTTACCAGAAATATGGCATAGAGGAGACAGTGGTCATCTGCCGTTCTAATAAGAATGCGGTTTTCTACAACCAGAATATTAGAAATGCCATATTCTATTTTGAAGAGGAGCTAGAGGCGGGTGATCAGGTGATGATAGTGAGAAACAATTATTTCTACAAACCCGAACATTCACCCATGGGGTTTCTGGCAAATGGAGAGTTTGTTGAGATTTCCAGAATTCTGAGCTTAGAAGAACGATACGGACATCGGTTTGCAGATGTTGAGATCAGACTCCTGGATGATCCCAGCAATCAGTCTCTGATGGTAAAGGTATTTTTGGACACCTTACATTCCTCAAGCGCCAGCCTGACAGAACCTGAGTATAAGAATTTGCTTGAACAGGTGCGACGCGACTACCTTAGTCAAAATGGAACTGACCTACAGCAGTCTTTAAAAACGGATCCATATTTACAAGCATTGCAAATTAAGTTTGCCTACGCCATGACCTGTCATAAATCACAGGGCGGTCAATGGAAAGCAATATTCCTGGATAAAGGTTACATATCTCCGGAACAACAGGATCAGGACTTTTTACGTTGGTTATATACAGGGGTAACCAGAGCAACGGATGAGCTGTTTCTGGTTAACTTCGAAGAAAGTTATTTTGGCAATTAGGCAGGATTTTTGCGAGGATTGTTCGAAAAGCATAAATTTGTAAAGGATTCAGAAAAAACATAAAAGTCATGGTAAGAAAAATTTTTACGTTATCCCTATTACTTGCAGCCCTGGTAGTGGTTGTAAATGCCCAATCTGAAAGTGCCGCAGCAAATGGCGCTGAAATTACCTTTAGTGAAAGTAGCAAGGACTTCGGTGATATCACCCAAGGAGATGTGATTGAGCATACCTTTAAATTTGAAAATACCGGTAGTCAGCCTCTGATCATTTCAAACGTTTTGGTTACCTGTGGTTGCACAGCTACTGACTGGCCAAGGGATCCTATTGCTGCTGGAAAATCATCTGAGATTACCGTACGATTCGACAGCAAGGGCAAAAATGGCGCTCAGAACAAAATTATCACCGTAGTTTCCAATGCGGTAAACCCTAGAGAGAAAGTGAGCATTAAGTCAAACGTACTACCTAAGAAAAAGGAAGGCGCTTAGACCAGTTGGTTCTAGAGTGATCTGAGTAAACCTAGAGCTAAAAAAATCCAACCTATTATAAACAGTAAACCTCCAAAAGGGGTAACAGCACCCCATTTGGGGTTATTGCTGAGGCACAGGATGTATAGAGATCCGGAGAAGATCAGGATACCGGCAACGTGAGACCATGCTGCATACTGCAGGTACTTGTGGCTGGTCTTGAACATCAGCAGGCCAATGATCAGCAGTCCCAAGCTATGGTAAAACTGGTAAGAGACGGCGGTGCCAAATGTTTCGGTACGTTGAGAGGCTTCCAACATGGATTTCAAGGCGTGAGCTCCAAACGCTCCAATAGCCACTGTGAGACCCGCGGAAATCGTACCTAGGATTAAAATTATTTTCTGCATCGGTTCCTATTAAAATCAAACTATAACTCATAACTCATAACTAGTTTCTCGCCCCAAAGATATCACTACCAATGCGAATCATGGTGCTTCCTTCTTCAATCGCTATCTGATAATCATTACTCATACCCATGGAGAGCTCTTTAAAATTGAAGTTAGAAGGTGTAGACATAGTAGTGATCTGAGTAAACAAATTCTTTAGGGTTCTGAATTCATCCCGTACCATTTGCTGATCATGACTAAAGGTAGCCATACCCATCAGACCGACTATGTCAAGGTGGTCAAAACTTTCAAAATCGCCTTGCTTTATCATGGGTATTATTTCCTCTTTATCAAAGCCAAATTTACTTGCTTCACGTGCTATATGGATTTGTAGCAGACATTTAATGGTCCTTTGGTGCTTAGTAGCTTGCTTATTGATCTCAGCAGCTAATCTAAGTGAATCCACCGCATGTATCATGTGGACAAATGGCGCGATAGCCTTTACCTTATTGGTTTGCAGATGACCGATCATATGCCATTCAATGTCTTTAGGTAGCTCCTGATACTTATCTTGAAGCTCTTGTACTCGATTTTCCCCAAATCGCCTAAAACCGGTATTATAGGCCTCCATAATGGCAGAGCAGGGTTTGGTCTTACTCACCGCCACCAGTCGGCAGTTAGTGGCCTTTAGCTGATCATTGAATCGTTCCAGGTTGCTTACTACAGACATACTAATCCTCTAGAACATTGCTAATGAAGGTGGATTTGGTCAGCAACCAAAACAAAAAGAAGACAATGCCCCAGATCAAGTATATCGTGTAGAAATCTGAAGTATTACTGAAGCGAGACTCTTTTATCTCTACCTTTTCATATTCATCAATTTCTTGGAATACTTCCTGTAAAGCTTGTTCATTGGAGACACGGTAAAACTTACCTTCTCCGATATCGGCAATCTTTCTCAGAGTGGTTTCATCCAAAGAGCTTTGCACGTAATTAGTACGGCCAAAAAGGTCTTTTCCCCACGGTACCTGACCTTCTTTTCCAATCCCTATAGTATACATTTTTATCTCAAAGGCACTCGCTAACTCTGCAGCGGTAATGGGGTCAATATTCCCAGCGGTGTTGTCTCCGTCACTAAGTAGGATCAATACTTTGGATTTAGATTCCGATTCTCGCATTCGATTAGTGGCAACTGCCAATGCACTTCCTATTGCGGTACCCCTGTTCTCGATATTCTCAAAATCAATTTCATCGATATAGGTAAATAGCAGGTCGTAGTCGGTGGTGAGTGGGGCTAAGGAATAGGCATCCCCAGAGAAGATTACCAAGCCAATCCGGTCCTGGAATCTGCCTTGGATAAATCTTCTGGCCACTTCTTTTGCAGCTTCTAGCCGATTTGGACGAAAATCTTCAAACTGCATGGATTGGGAAATATCTATGGTAAGCATGATATCGATACCCTCCGACCACTGTTCTACCTCTTCATTGGTCTTCTGAGGTCTTGCCAATGCAGTTAGCAACAGGCTGAGAAAAATAATACCGAGAATTGGAGGAAAATGTCGCAATAGACTGCTGAATTGCCACTTTAGGTGCTCATCAGGAAATGCTGAGGGCAGTTTTTGTCGAAATTTATAGTAAAGCAGCCATCGCAAGATTAAAAGCACTGGAATCAAGGGGATAAAATACAGCCATAATGGGTATTCCCAGTCAAAGCTCTTAAGCGTCTCTGGCCTAAACCAATCCAAATTGAACCAATTGTTAACTTCCTGAAACTCCTCAAGCATGTTTAACTTCTTCTATCTTTTTGGCAAACCTATCGATACCAAATTCCTTGAGCCGAATAGCCAAATGACCAATATCGCCTTTTTTGAATTCACCATATATATTCGAATCCAACGATTTAAGGGTTTCATTTAGCTCTTCATTATGGTCAAAGGTTACGATCTCTCTGGTAGTTAGTTTAGTGTAAGGCATGCCTTCTAACCGTTCCAGATACCACTTCCAATAACCTAGAAGTGCTTCTGCCTGGTCGGAAGACTCCAAGCCCTGTTCCTGAAGCAGCTTGAACTTCTCCAGAAATTTGAGATGACCCTTTCTCATCAAATGTAACTTATACCTGCGCTTAATCTCCTTACCAAAAAAAATGGCTACTAATCCAGCCAATACCACCAGTACGCCCAATGCTATTAGTAAATAGGGGTAGTTAAATGCTTTCGAAACTTGCTGGTAGTCGACAGTTTCCTGAACGCTCAGCGAGTCAATACTTTCGGTAATAACCTGTTGCAGATAAACTTGGTCACTATTACTCTCAATCCGCGTCGAATCTCCAGCTGTGATCACAAAAACAGGCAGTGATAGACTCTGAATGGAGTCCAATTCGAAAGAGGTGAGTGTATATACCACACTATCATTGCTGATGAAATTATCAGATACCGTACTTGAATAGCTTTTTTGAAGGAACTCAAAGGGACGATAATCGAATGAGGAATCAGGGAAAAGTAATTCCATGCCTCGGGGATACTCCACGATAACGGTAAAATCCAGATGCTCACCAATTTGCAAGGAGTCTTTGGAGAAATAACCTCTTGGTTTTATTTCCTGAGCAAACGTTGCTGCTGCTGTCGATAGCAGAACGATCATCAAAAGTAGTTGCTTAAGCACTTTTGATTCTGGCTTTGTTTCTAAGCTTAAATAATCGAATAAGCATGGGTACATAGCTTTCTCGAGTATTGATGCTGAGATAATTTACCTGATGCTTTTTACAGAATTGTCTAAGTTCTGTTTGGTTGTGATCAAAGGTTTTCAGCAATTTCTGTCGGAATGCTGGTGATGAGGTATTTATCCAGTGAGTTTTTCCTGATTCTTTGTCATGAAGTGGAACAATACCTAGTCTGGGTAAATTCGACTCCCTATTGTCGAACAAGTGAATAATCACCAAATCATGCCTTTTTGCCAGCGCCTTAAGGTTTTTCCAATAATCATTATCTATGAAATCTGATATCAGAATGATTACACTACGTCTTTTAACCAAATTCAAGGCATAAGACAGGGCTCTATTGATATTGGTTTTACGAGAGCTGGTCTGAAAGTTAAACAGCCGGGTAATAATACTGTAGGCATGCTTAGAACCTTTAGCAGGCTTGATATACAACTCCTTCTGATCTGTGAAACCAATAAGACCAACATAACTGGCTTCTTTAACCGCAGATAAGGTAAGTACCCCACAAATCTCTTTACCTATATCGATCTTTTGTCGACCAGTGATGCCAATTTCTTGGCTTCCGCTCAGATCCAGCATAAAGAATACAGTTTGTTCTTTCTCCTCTTTGAAGGTTTTTACAAAGGTTCCGTGTCCTTTTGCAGTTACATTCCAATCTATAGTGCGAATATCATCCCCATATTGGTAGGACCTGACGTCATCGAATTCAATACCAGATCCTTTGAAGATAGAGTGAAAGTTTCCTTGCATTTGTGAGGTAATGGCTTTCCTAATTTCGATCTCGTATCGCCTTAACTTATTAAGCAGTTCCCTCATGCAGAATTGATCTAAGGTTTAAAATTAGGACATATTTAAGTAATTTTCACCGTGAAAAAGTATTTTTTAGCTCTTCTGATAGCAATGGCCTGCTCCTCTGAAAAGGTTGAAAAACCAGCCAATCTGATGACCAAGGAACAGATGGCCGCTTTTTTGATTGATAATCATTTGGCGGAGGGTAACCTTCAAACCCTTAAAATTGAAAAAGACTCCTTGGCGGTTATCTTCCACGAAATGGAAAGAGATCTTTATGTCGATCATGGTATTGATTCAGCCCAATTTATAGAGAGTTATCACTACTATCTGCATAACGTGGAAGAATTAGGTGAGATTTATGATGCGGTTATTGACAGTTTAAACTTGAAGGAAAAGATGTTAAACAGCGGTCAATAACCAAACATGCTATTATATCCCAAAACCATTGAGCGCAAGCTTGGTTTCGATAGGATCAAAACTTGGTTAGAAGAGGCTTGTAGCAGTAAACTAGGACGCAAGCAGGTTCAAGTTATGTCGGTATCTGATGACTTCCAGGTCATTGAAAGATTACTGGCAACCACCGACGAAATGAAACTGCAGATCCAGTCCGGAGATGCCTTTCCCGAACTGCTGGCTTTTGAATTGTACCAAGAACTAGAGAAATGCCAGGTGCAAGGGTATTATATGACTGCCGAGAGCTTATTTCAACTCAAGCAGAACCTGCAACTAAGCTCAACCATCACCCGATATTTCAAAAGAAATCAAACCGATTATCAAATTTGGAGCGCTAAGTCCATGGAACTTGTCAACCGACCCAAATTGATGGAGAGATTGGAAGGTGTATTTGACAGAAAAGGAGCAGTGAAGGATACAGCCACTAGTGCACTAAAAAAAATTCGACAGGAGATTAAATCCAAGGAATCCAGGGCACGAAAAGAGCTGAATTCAATACTTAGACTGTCTGTGGAGAAAGGTTACACGGATAAAGAGAGCGGTCTCACTATCCGTGATGGGCGTTTGGTAGTTCCGGTACAGGCCGAATTTAAGAGACGCATTAAAGGCCTGGTAGTAGATGAATCCACCACCGGTAAAACCGTTTATCTGGAGCCAATACAGGTCTTCGAATACAATAATGAGATTCGGGAGCTACACTTTGCTGAGAACCGAGAGATCATTTCTATTCTTACCGGTTTAACCATCATGGTTGCCTCGGAGCAAGAGAATTTATTAGCAATCGAACACTACTTAGCAGAACTTGATTTCACTAGGGCTAAAGCTAAACTGGCGATGCAGTTAGGAGCTTGTATGCCAGAGATAAGCGATTCTGGCAATTTCAAGCTGGTGGATGCACTACATCCTATATTGCTAATCACCAACCGAAAATTAGCATTACCGGTGGTTCCATTAAATGTGGAACTACATAGTGAACAACGCATCGTGGTGATATCAGGTCCTAACGCAGGAGGTAAATCAGTTGCCATCAAAACCATAGGGATATTACAGTTGATGTTGCAGTCTGGAATGTTGGTGCCTGTTGATGAGTCCTCCACTATGGGTGTTTTCGGAGAAATATTCATTGATATAGGAGATGAACAGTCTATCGAGAATGACCTCAGCACCTACAGCTCACATCTTGGGAATATGAAATATTTATTGGAAAACTGTAGTAAAAGGACCCTTTTCTTGATTGATGAATTCGGAACTGGCACTGAGCCGCAGTTCGGTGGCGCCATCGCAGAATCAATACTTAGCCACCTGTTGATCTCGGAAGCCAAAGGCTTAGTTACTACTCATTATGGTAATCTTAAGAAGTTCGCCGAACAGCATTCGTTTGTGATCAACGCTGCCATGAGGTTTGATCTCAACAAACTGGTTCCACAGTACTTATTAGAATTAGGTCGCCCAGGAAGCTCTTTTGCATTAGAAATTGCCAGTAAAATTGGTTTATCGGAGCAGGTACTCAGCGAAGCAAAATCGAAAATCGGACAGGATCAGGTATCCTTTGAAAAGCTGGTAAGCCAATTGGAGCATGAGAAGTTAAAATACGATGAGTTCAACCGGGAAAATGAAAAATTGAAGCACACGTTGGAGGAACATCGTAACCGATATCAACAGCAGTTGGGTGATTTAAAGGACCGACAAAAGGAGATTATCCATAAGGCCAAATTGGAGGCACAGGAGTTATTAACTCAGGCTAATCAAAAAATCGAAGCTACTATTAGAACCATAAAGGAGCAAAAAGCCAATAAAGCGGTTACGCAAAAAGCTCGCAAGGATCTTAAGGATTTCCAGGAAAAGCATAAGCCTAAAAAACCCCAAAAGGCAAACCCCGTAGAGATTGTACCAGGACCAATTCGACCTGGTGACTTGGTGAGGCTTAAGGACAGTTCAACACAGGGAGAGGTAGTAAATATCTATGGAAAGTCAGCAGAGATCATGTTGGGTGCCTTAAAATCAAAAGTAAAACTAGACCGATTACAGAAGATCGGTCGAGCCGTATCTTCACCAGCACCTAAAGAGAGTAAAAGCAATATCCAAATACATCGGAAAAGAGCTGATTTTTCCACTCAGCTGGATGTACGTGGCTTTCGTGCTAGTGAAGCCATAAAAGCAGTGGCTGATTTTATCGACCAAGCCCTATTGCTGGGTATGCAAGATTTAAGAATTTTGCACGGAAAAGGGGATGGAATCCTTAGATCAGTGATCAGACAGCAGCTAGCCGATGATACCTGTATCAGCGAAATTCGCGATGAGCATGTGGAGCGTGGAGGTGCCGGGGTAACCCTGGTAACCTTAAAGTAATAGTTATTCCTGCTTGAGCAGGTTAAAGGTATATCCCCCAGTAGTATTTGAGACCCGCCCCAGAGGACTTCCAGACTCGTCGACCGTCAAGGTGATAACCAGTTCTGTATCATTATTGGACAAGGCAATATCAAACTCAAATCCATTATCAAGTCGTTGAATCCGGTTTAGATTACCTCCGACATAATCCCAGTCTTTAGTGCCGGCTTCGAATGCCTCACCACCGGTGTTGGTAATGGTATACCTCTTACTATTTCCTTCTGCATCAGCACTGAAAGTAATGGAGAAGTCAGAAAACCTATCATCAGTTATTTCACCATCAATTTCCTGAATAACAGTCCCGGGTTCCCATCGCCCGTTCAATTTGGCTGTTTGTATTTGTTCTGGGGTCTGCATTGGACCGTCGCCTCCATCATCGCTGCTGCAACTTGAAAAGATGAAAACAACACCAACCAAAAACAAGGAAATATTACGTATAACGTTCATAGCGATATAAGAATAAGGCAATATTAGTTAAAAAACGGATTAGTTTAAAGATTATTCTAGCTTAAAGCCGTATGATGTAAGAAATGCACAATACTTGTACTAGAATTCTATTTCTTCTGCTCAATATGTTGTTTCAGGTCAATAACATGGTGGCAAAAATGGTATTCATCCGGCTGGTTTGAACTGATTATCAGAAGTTTATTGGTTGATAAAGCCATAATCTCGTTTTGGTACCAGGATATACCGGACTGATCGAGATTAGTGGTAGGCTCGTCTAGTAAAACTATTGGAGCGGTACAGAATAAACCTATAGCCAGTTTCACTCGTTGCTTCATGCCACTGGAAAACGTATGAAGTGGTTTATTTAGGGCCTTTTTCAAACCTGCTCTTTCGGCAATTTCGGATATGGAAATATCCTTAATAGGAACCTTTAGCCTGAAATGAAATTTAAAGAACTCTCGAAGCGTTAATTCTTCCGGAACATCCATATAAGGAGCTGATAGTGTGATATAACGGTACACCAAATCTGGATCAATTATATGGTCGTTCGAAATATGTTGCACTTTACCACCTGTACATGGGATCATTCCAGAAACTATTTTTAGCAGGGTGGTTTTTCCTGAGCCATTGGGACCAACTATGGCGTAGCTCTTATACTGATCAAATTGATAGTCCAGATTTCTAAACAACCAATCTTGATTGAATCGCTTAGAAACGTTATCCAGTATAATTTTCATTTACCGGATCCTGGAATAGCCTCGCATTATACCTCGATTAGAGTTTCTGATGAAATTTATGATGATATCTCGCTCCTTTGAAGGACTTAATTCGAGTTCTATATAATCGAGTGCTTTGCTATTGTTGAGTCCTTTCAGAAATATATGTCGATAGATTTCCTGGATCTCATTGATCTTTTCATTTTTATAACCCCTTCTCCTTAGGCCTACAGAGTTGATGCCACAGTAGCTTAAGGGTTTTCTGGCGGCTTTAGTAAAAGGTGGAACGTCTTTACTTACCAATGAACCACCTGAAAGCATCACGTGTGAGCCGATGTGCACAAACTGATGCACCGCACTAGCACCACCAATAGTGGCGAATTCATCTATCATCACATGTCCTGCTACTTGGGAGGCATTGGCCAATATTACATTGTCATTGATAATACAATCGTGTGCCACATGGGCATAAGCCATGATCAGACAATTCTTACCGATAACAGTCTTGTGTTTATCCACCGTGCCCCGACTGATGGTTACAAACTCACGGATTATGGTATTATCTCCAATCTCAGCGGTAGTCTCTTCACCCTCGTATTTCAGGTCTTGGGGTGTGGACGAAATAACTGCACCAGGGTAGATTTTGCAGTTTTTGCCAATCCGGGCGCCTTCCATGATGGTTACATTGGATCCAATCCATGTGCCTTCCTTAATCACCACGTTTTTATCGATGGTCACAAAAGGTTCAATAACCACGTTTCTGGCTATTTTAGCTTGGGGATGGATATACGCCAGTGGTTGGTTCATGTATCCTTTCGTACTATTCGTGCGATCATGGATCCTTCACATACCAATTGGTTCCCAACATAGGCTCGGCCTCGCATCTTGGCAATACCTCTTTTAATGGGAGCCATAAGGTCGCATTGTATTACCAGTGTATCTCCTGGTAGTACCATTTTTCTAAACTTAAAGTTTTCAACCCCTAAAAACAAGGTCCAATAGTTCTCAGGATCGGGAACTGTATTTAAGACCAATATTCCACCTACTTGGGCCATCGCTTCAATTTGCAAAACTCCTGGCATTACTGGGTTGCCCGGAAAATGACCCTGAAAGAAAGGTTCATTCATAGTCACGTTCTTAACACCAGCAACGCTTTCCTCATCTAAGTGAAAGATTTTGTCCACCAATAAGAAAGGATAGCGGTGTGGCAATCGGGCTTCAATTTGCTTAATACTGAGTACAGGCGGCAGCTTTGGGTTATATCGAGGGACATTAGTCTCCCGATCAAGCATTGCTTTCTTTAGTTTTTTGGCAAAAGCCACATTTGCGGCATGTCCAGGTCTAGCCGCTAATATTTGTGCCTTGATGGGTCTACCGACCAAAGCCAGGTCTCCAACTACATCCAATAATTTATGCCGGGCAGGTTCATTCCGATACCTCAACTCTACATTGTTGAGTATACCTTCCTTTTTTACTTCAACTTTTGGTTTGTTAAATAGCTTGGCAAGAGACTCTAATTCGTTATCCTTTACTACCCTATCAACCACTACGATGGCATTATTGAGGTCACCTCCCTTTATCAGGTTCTTCTCATGAAGCATTTCCAACTCATGCAGGAAGCAAAACGTACGACAGGCGGCGATATCTCGACTAAAGTCGCTGATATCATTGAGATAAGCATGTTGGCTGCCCAGTACCGGTGAGTTGTAATCGACCATAACGGTAACTCGGTAATCATCTAATGGTAGTGCGGCGATTTCCACATTTCTTTCCTTTTCCCGGTATATGATGGCCTCCGGCACTTCGAAAAAATTGCGAAGGGCGTTTTGTTCTTCGGTACCTACTTTTCCTAGAGCATCGGTAAACATCTTGGAGCTCCCATCCATAATCGGCGGTTCAGGCCCGTCCAGCTGGATTAATACGTTATCGATTTCAAGACCGACCAAGGCAGCCAGGGTATGCTCCACAGTATTCACTCTGGCACCGTTTTGTTCGATGGTAGTTCCGCGTGACAGATCCACCACATTGTCTACATCAGCATCTACAATTGGCTGATCCGGAAGGTCTATACGTTGAAATTTGATGCCGTGGTCCACCTTGGCTGGTTTAAAGGTCATATTCGCTTCCACGCCGGTGTGCAGCCCAACCCCGGAAACAGTAACCGCCTCTTTAATAGTGTGTTGTTTAATATTCATCCTATTTCTCGCTGGGGGGCAAATTTAGTACTTTTTTCTCAACATCATTAATTCTCTTGGCCATATTGGGCAGGTTTTTAAACACCGCATAGGAGCGCTTATAGTCCATAATTTCAAAGGCAGGGCTACCCAGCAAGATGGCTCCAGACTTTTTAATGGACTTGCCAATACCAGCTTGAGCGCCTAGGGTAACCTGATCTGCAATAGTTAAATGACCAGTGATGCCTGCTTGACCAGCTATAATGCAGTTTTTGCCAACTTTTGTGGAACCTGAAATACCCGCTTGCGCGGCGATGGCTGTATGCTCTCCAATTTCAACGTTATGCGCCACTTGAATGAGATTGTCCAGCTTGGCGCCTTTCTTAATCACAGTGGATTCCATAGTGCCACAATCGATGGTAGTATTAGCACCTACATTTACACCATCCTCCAGAATTACGTTTCCTACCTGTGGGATTGATTCGTAACTGCCATCTGGCTGGGGAGCAAAACCAAAACCATCACTGCCAATTATGGCACCGGCATGGATCACACAATTTTTTCCAATAACAGACTTGGAATAAATCTTGGCTCCTGAGAAAATTACAGTGTTGTCACCAATGGTAACGTTATCACCAATATATACCTGTGGATATAGCTTGACGTGGTTGCCAATACGTGAGCCCTTTCCAATATAAGAAAATGCCCCTCTGTAAACTGAATCGCCCACGGTGACATCACTGCTGATATAAGAAGGTTCCTCTACACCTTCCTTTACAGGTTCAGTAAGTTTTTGATACTGCTTCAGTAAAAGAGTAAGACTGCTGTATGGATCATCGACAGCAATTAAAGCTGTTTGAACTGGCTGCTTCAGTTGCAGGTTTTTATTAACAATTACAGCCTCAGCCTTAGTAGTGTATAGCTGGGCTTCGTATTTCGGGTTGTGCAGAAATGATATGGTTCCGGGCCCTGCTTTGTCCAAAGGTCCGATTTTGTCTACTGTAGATTCACCGTTGCCTATTACCTCACCTTCAAGAAGTTCAGCAAGTTGATTAATCGTAAATTGCATGGGGAATTTAGAGGGTTAGAAAACGTCACAAAGTTACACTTTTAGGCCACGTTAGATAGTGTTTTTTTACAATTTTGCCCAAGGCCACAATGTTCGGCAAATCTGAAGCTTCAGCAATGTCCATGACCTCTCCCTCCTTAGTCAAAATGCCAATCCCGCTATCCCCTGAGATGTAAGCAGCATTGGAGATTACTCCCCGCCTGATCAGAAAGTCAGCGTCGTTAGGATTGCTGATCCCATACTGTTTAGCAATTCGTCCACGCAGTTGATCAATATCCACATCAACGGGTTCCAGTGATACCATGATCTGGAACAAGTCCCTGTTTAAAAACATCCTACTAATATTGGACAGTACGATATCTTGATGATGTTGCCAGGATTTGATGCCAGACCATATATCATAGTCATCTATTTGACAATAAGCGTCCAACAAATCAGGATCCTTTAACAGATCTTGAGTTTCAATACGTCTTATCAGGAATAGATTAATTTCTTTGGTACAAGGTACTTCGATACCTGTTCTGACTAGATGCTGAGCCCTCTCAATAAGTGCCACCATCATTTTTTCAGCAGCTACGGAAGTTTTATGCAGGTATACTTGCCAGTACATTAATCTTCTGGCATTTAGAAAGTTCTCAATGCTATAAATTCCCTTCTCCTCCACCACCAGTTGGTCATGGCTTACATTGAGCATATTAATGATCCTGTCCGAGCCGATGGCACCCTCTGATACCCCGGTGAAGAAACTATCACGCTTTAAATAATCCAATCTGTCAATATCCAGTTGACTGGAAACTAACTGATGAAAAAATCTCCTGGAATACCGGTTTTGAAATATATTCAGCGCTGTATCTAACCCTCCCTCAAATATTCTGTTGAGGTACTGCATAATAATTAGGGAAATTTCTTCGTGATTACCTTTAGAGAGCAAAGTTGATTCCAAAGCATGTGAAAAAGGTCCATGTCCTATATCATGCAATAGTATGGCGATGAGCATGGACTCATATTCATGTTTAGTAATATCTAGCCCTTTGTGTCTGAGATTGCGCAAGGCCACACTCATTAGGTGCATCGCTCCCAGTGCATGATGGAATCTGGTATGCAAGGCCCCCGGGTAGACGAAGTCATTCAAACCCATTTGTTTGATTCTACGTAACCTTTGAAAATAGGGGTGTGAGATAATCTGGTAAATCAAGCCCTCCGGAATGGTGATAAAACCATAAACAGGGTCATTGATGATCTTTTTCTTCTCCAAGCGGGTTATTAAGAACCTGTAAAAAGGTAACTTTATTTAAAGAAATTAGAATATGCAAAGATACAATATTTTGTGGGCGGACGATGAGATTGATCTATTGAAACCCCACATTTTGTTCCTGAATAATAAAGGATACGATGTGACCCCGGTGAACAGCGGTGCAGACGCCATTGAGAAATGTGAAACCGACTATTTTGATATTGTCTTCCTGGATGAGAATATGCCAGGTATGACCGGGTTAGAAACTCTCAGTGTGATCAAGGCTAGTAAACCGAACGTTCCGGTGGTCATGATTACAAAAAGTGAGGAGGAACACATCATGGAAGAGGCCATCGGTTCAAAGATTGCCGATTACCTGATCAAACCGCTCAACCCCAATCAGATATTACTATCGGTCAAAAAAATCCTGGATAACAAGCGACTGGTTACTGAAAAGATAAATCTCAATTATCAGCAGGATTTCAGAAATCTATCCATGGCGTTTAACGATCATATGAGTCATGCCGAATGGGTGGAAATCTATAAAAAACTGGTTTACTGGGAGTTAGAGATAGATAATACGGAGCACCGAAGTATGGCGGAAGTATTTGAAAATCAGAAGGATGAAGCCAACGCTAACTTTTCCAAATTTGTAATTGATCATTACAGAAGCTGGTTAAACGATCCGTCTGCAGATAAGCCCCTATTATCACACCAAGTGATGAAAAAACGGGTGTTCCCCAAATTGAAACCAGGACAGCCTCTGTTTTTTATAGTGATTGACAATCTGCGATATGATCAATGGAAAATCATTGAACCGGTGATATTGGATTACTTCAACGTTGATGATGAAGAGTTGTACTATTCTATTCTTCCCACCACTACTGCATATTCTCGAAATTCCATTTTCTCGGGGCTATTACCTTTAGAGATGGCAAAGTTTCATCCTGACCTTTGGGTGAGTGAAGATGATGATGAGGCTAAGAATAAGCACGAGCAGGAGTTTTTGGCCAGACAAATTCAAAAACAAAGATTGGGCATCAAACACAGCTATTACAAGGTTATTCATACCAACCAGGGTCGGCATGTTTTCGAAAGCATCAACAATCTGATGAATAACGATTTGAATGTAATCGTATACAATTTTGTAGATATGCTCTCCCACGCGCGGACTGATATGCAAATGATTAGAGAATTGGCACATGATGAATCTGCCTACCGTTCGATAACGAATTCCTGGTTTATACATTCACCATTACTGGAGACCATAAAACGCATCTCAGAGAAAGGGGCACGTATGATAATCACTACTGATCACGGTACAATCAGAGTGAAAAGACCCTTCAAAATTGTTGGAGACAGAAAGACCAATACCAATTTGCGCTATAAACAGGGTAAAAACTTAGGTTATGATGGCAAAAACATATTTGCAGTTAGAAAGCCAGACGAATTTCATTTGCCAAAAGTGAATGTCAGCACTTCGTACGTTTTTGCCATGGAGGACTACTTTTTCGCGTATCCCAACAACTACAACTATTATGTGAATTATTACCGCGACACCTTTCAGCACGGAGGTGTTTCCATGGAGGAAATGATTATTCCAATAATTTCCTTAACTTCCCGGAATGGTTAATTATCAGGAGGTTGGGGAGCAGATTCTGGTAACAAATCCCAACCAACTTGTCCCCTTGGCTAGAAAAATCGTGGAAACTCAAACAGACCATAGTATCTGGCTGTTCGAGGGTGAAATGGGGGCTGGAAAAACTACACTAATCCAGGTATTATGTGCTGAATTAGGGGTAGTTGACCAAGTAACCAGCCCAACCTATACCTTGATTCATGAATACCGCGATGCTGCGGATCAAGTCTACTACCATTTTGATTTTTACAGGTTAACCAATTTCCAGGAGGCCATTGATATTGGTTGCGAAGAATACTTTGATTCAGGTAATATTTGTTTTATCGAATGGCCAGGTCTCATTAAATCCCTACTTCCAGAAAGATGGCTTACCATAGGAATTGAAGTTCAGCCTGATAATGGCCGATTGATCAAACTAACCAGAAATGACTAAAGCGGATAAGGGAAAAACGCTTCCAGGTGAGAGCATATATCCCCAGGAATCTTTGATGAAGGTACCCGATGGTGATGTTTCCCTTTCGATAGGAATACCCAAAGAGATATCCCTACAGGAGAATAGAGTATCATTAAACCCCGAATCGGTTGGATTACTGGTAGCCAACGGGCATCAGGTGGTGGTTGAGAGCACCGCTGGTATCAAGGCAAAATTCAGTGACCGGGAATACAGCGAGGTTGGTGCACGAATTAGCTATGACACCGAAGAGGTTTTCAAGAGTAATATTGTGCTTAAAATCGAACCGCCTACCCTGCAGGAAATCCAGTATCTAGTACCTGGTAAGACTTTAATATCTGCCTTACAATTGGGTAACCAGACCGCAGATTACTTGCAGGCATTAAATGATAAGCGAGTAACGGCAATTGCTATTGAACAAATTGAAGATAAAGTAGGTGGCCTTCCAACTGTACGAGCTATGAGCGAAATAGCAGGTAGCACAGTCATCCCGATTGCTACGGAGTACCTGAGTAGTGCTAATGATGGTAAAGGGGTATTGCTGGGAGGCATCACTGGCGTACCACCTACCAAAGTGGTAATACTGGGTGCTGGAACAGTTGCGGAATACGCGGCCAGAGCCGCTCTTGGTCTTGGTGCGCAGATTAAAGTGTTCGACAATCAAATTTATAAACTAAGGCGGTTGAAGCATGCCCTGGGGCAGCAGATTTATACGTCTACTA
>JANQPK010000167.1 GCA_028289505.1 Cyclobacteriaceae bacterium | reverse complement strand
CTGCCCGGAAACCCATGCAGTCAAAAAACTGGATAGCATGGAGTCCCGGGAAAGATTAGTGCACAAATCACTAGATTGAATTTTTTCCATAGTAGTATCCAGAGTTACCCTGAACATCCCAATAATTGGTAGTGTATTAAGCATGGAAAAACGAAATCTTACATGTCCTGGCCTAAAGTACCAAGGAACCATAGCTGAGTTTTTGAAGATCTTAAAATGATGCTTTAACGCTGTTACTTGCATCTTTTGCTAAGAAAACACTTATCGATTAAATGTGTAGTCTACTTGAATGGTAAACCTTACACAAGTATGTTTTGCCCACAATATGAACTATTTGAAGGTTAGTTGCAGTTCCAAACATACGGATTTAGGCAAATACTATTTGTATTTAAATAAGAAGCTGGCTACAGCGGTGTAATGAATACTTGCCTAAGGCATTATTGGTGCAAAATATCCGGATTTAGCGTCCCAATCCTACATATTGCATCGATTAACGCCTGGTAATGCTACCTGCTCCGGAAGAATTGATGTTTTCTATTTTAGGATCTCCATAATAACTAATTGAGCCTGCTCCACTGGCACTAGCTTCAATTTCATCCGAGGCAAACACCACCGCACTAGCCGCCCCAGAAGTTTTAGCATTGGTATACTCACTTTTGAGGTGCTGGGCATGGTAGTCGCCAGACCCTGATATTCGCACCTTTTGTGTGTTTGAATCCCCCGAAACATCCACTTCCGCTGCGCCACTAATTTTCACATCCAGGTTCTTAGCATAGAGCTCCAGGCTCAGATCAGCAGCACCACTAACCTTTATCTCCATATCGTCAACACGAATTGGTGTTTCAGCTGTCACCTCGGATGCTCCACTGGATTCTAGATAATTCAATTGATCGATATCTACATATACGGTAATATCATCATGATCCCAGGAGAACCATTCCCAATCCTTTTCAATATGCAGAATATTACCTTTTACCACCGTCCGGACCTTATCAATTACCGCTTCATCAGCTTCGATCATTACCTGATTCCGGCCATTTTGATTTAAAATCACTTGGAATGCACCCCCAACATCAATACCGGTAAAGGGGTCTAGATTTCGTCTTTGACCTGTCTGATCCTCACTGGTATAGACACAAGATGTAATTAAAATAGTGCAGAACAATAAACCTATTATTTGTAATCGGGCTCGAATTTGTAGGGTCATTTTATGTCAGTTTCTATACTTTAAGACTACCAGATCCCAAATCAGGTTACAGCGGTTTTATCATTTTCAATGTTTTAGTTTAGGCTGTAGTTTGATTATACTTGTTTATGGTCCACAATCTGGTTTTTCGTGTACTGGGCATGCTTATATTGTTGGTAACGCTGCTTCCCTCTTGTGACTCAACACCGAGACACCAAGCTCCTGATCAGGATCAAACCCGCTATCCCCTGAAATTGAAATATGCCAAAAGGTTCCAGGTATGGACTACTGGGAATACCATTGAAATTAAGGTGAATTCAGGTATGCAGTCTGGTGATACGGTAACCTACAAGCTGATTTCTGTCGGGGAATCAATTCCAAGCCTTGGTGGATCTGACCAAATAATTGAGACCCCCATAAAGGATTTAGTTGTTACCTCCACCAGCCATATCCCCTTTCTCAACTTACTGGGCGTATCGGAAAAACTGGTGGGATTTCCCAATACCGATTACATATCTTCTCCATTGATAAGAGAAAGGATTGATCGGGGGCTGGTTAAAAATGTGGGGGATGCTTCAGGGCTTAATTTTGAGTCTTTAATAACATTGGCGCCAGCGCTGGTGATCACCTATCTTTCAGGAGTGGATCGAGGAGAACTCCAGGAATTGACGCAAAGCGGTATTCCCTACGTTCTCAATTTTGATTTTATGGAAGAATCGCCTTTGGGAAGAGCCGAATGGATCAAATTTATGGGATTGCTATTGGGAAAGTTTGAACTAGCGGACTCCGTATTCAATGAGATTGAGAAAGAATATCTAATGCTAAAAAGTACGGCAGACCAGCTTTCGTCAAAACCAACGGTCTTCAGTGGTATACTTTATGGTGATACTTGGTTTGCACCGGGTGCAAACAGTTTTGCCGCCAGTCTTATTCAAGATGCAGGTGGTATTTATACCTGGTCAGACAGAAAGGTAAGCGGATCTGTAGAATTAAGTTTAGAGGCGGTGATAGATCGGAACATTGAAACCGACTTCTGGATAGGAACAGCTGACTATGCATCAAAAACGGTACTGGCCAAAACAGACTCTAGATATGCTAAATTCAAGGCCTTCAAAACTGATCAGATATACAATGTTAATGGAAGGGTTGGTGCTACTGGTGGATTAGAATATTATGAATTAGCCGGTGCCAGACCTGACATTGTACTCCGTGATTTGATTAAGATATTTCATCCTGATTTGTTACCAAGGTATGAATTGTATTTCTACCGAAAGCTTGACTAAATGAAAAGCTCCAATACCGGAAAATATCTGATTTTATCACTGTTGTTATTAGTAATTATTCTGCTGGATATCGCTATTGGAAGTGTAAAAATTCCACTACCTGAGATTTTGAAGGTAGTTACCGGGGGACAAGCAACTAATCCTGGTTGGGAAACCATAATTATGGAGTTCAGGATACCAAAAACCATTACTGCACTTCTAGCTGGAAGCGGTTTGGCTGTAAGTGGGCTACTGATGCAAACCATGTTCCGTAATCCGTTGGCAGGTCCCTTCGTATTAGGCATCAGCTCTGGTGCCAGTTTAGGCGTGGCATTAATGGTACTGGCTGGGGCATTAATTGGAGGAAGTATATTCCAAATATCCCAAATAAGCAATTGGACATTGGTGGTGTCAGCCATTGCAGGAGCGATGTTGGTGCTAATGCTTATACTAGCCATCTCACTAAGGGTTAGGGATACCATGACACTTTTAATCATCGGATTAATGGTGGGGAGTCTCAGTGCCGCAGTTGTTAGTATTTTGCAATATTTTAGTCAAGCACAGGAGATACAGGCTTTTTTGATCTGGACTTTCGGAAATCTTGGAGGTGTATTCGAGGAAGAATTGTGGGTAATGACAGCGGTGGTATTTATTGGTTTGGGGGTATCCTGGGTGCTGGCTAAACCTCTAAATGCCTTGTTACTGGGTGAATCTTACGCTTCCAGTCTCGGTGTGAATGTAAAGAGAACCAGACTGGTAATCATAATAGCCACCTCCGTTCTAGCCGGAGGAATCACTGCGTTTTGCGGACCCTTGGCATTCGTGGGAATTGCGATACCTCATCTGGCACGAATACTTTTTAAAACAGCAAACCATCGGATATTAATACCTGCTTGCATCTTATCAGGAGCTATGATCATGACTCTTTGTGATTTAGTATCCCAACTACCCGGAAGTAGCCAAACTTTACCAATTAACGCCATTACCTCACTGGTGGGAGCACCTGCAGTTATCGCCATTTTGATTAAAAGCCGCAGATTGAGCAACTCTTTCACATGAAATCAGCGACTCAGACCATCATAATTAAAAACCTGACCATCGGCTATGGCAAAACAGTGGTGCTATCAGATATCAATATTGCTGCTAAACCGGGTAGCCTTACTGCTCTTTTAGGAGCTAATGGTACCGGGAAATCGACCCTATTGAGAACATTGGCAGGATTGGGGAAAAAAATCACTGGCGAAATGTGGTTAGAGGAAAAGAATTTGGACGATTTAACACCACTAGAAAAAGCCAACCTGATATCCATGGTGCTAACAGATCGGATATTCCCCGGATACATGACGGTGGCAGAATTGGTCGCTATGGGAAGACATCCTTATACCAACTGGAGGGGCAAATTGAAACAAGATGATCTGTTCGCTACTGAAGAGGCTTTAAATATGACAGGAATGCAGGATCTGCATCATAAGGACCTGCATGAATTGAGTGACGGGCAACTCCAAAAAGCCCTGATAGCAAGGGCCTTGGCACAGGATTCACCCGTCATGCTTTTGGACGAACCACTTATTCATTTGGATATCCCTTCCAAGTGGGAAATAATGGCGCTATTAAAACGAATGTCTCAGGAAAAACGAAAAACCATTATCCTGGCTACCCATGAACTAGAGCTAAGTTTAAAAATGGCTGATCATATTTGGTTGATTAACAAGCAACAGGATTTGGTTGATGGAACACCTGAGCAAATGGTTACCAACGGAATAATAGCCAAAACCTTTAATACGGAACAATATAGGTTTAGGTAAGTTAAAAATTAAGAATTAACAATTAACAATTTTAGCTCTATCAGGAATTGTTCATTGTTAATTGTAAACTGTAAATTGTATCATGCCTGAGTTACCTGAAGTTGAAATGTTTCGGCGGTATTTTGATGAAACTGCACTGGAACAAAAGATCTCCGATATACAAATTTTCCATCCCAAAGTGGTTGGAGGTCAGGAACAACTATTAATGTCCTTGATTGGGGACCGATTTGTGGAATCCCAACGTTGGGGTAAAAATCTATTTGTTCAAACCGGAGCTAATAAGACCCTACTGATGCACTTTGGAATGACAGGAAACCTGGACTACTACAATTCTGGTGTGGATACCCCCAAATATGCCAGGGTAGTATTTGAGTTTGACCATGGTTTTAATCTGGCCTATGTCAGTAAGCGCATGTTTGGACGCATCGGACTTACATCAGGTATTATCCAATACATTGAGGATAAGTCGATTGCCCCTGACGCCATGGAAATTCCTGAATCCGAGTTCATCGATGCTTTAAAAAGAAAAAAGAAAAACATCAAGTCTGCCCTACTGGATCAAACAGTCACTGCCGGAGTGGGCAATTGGATTGCAGATGAGATCTTATACCAAGCAAAAATTCATCCCACTTCGGTCACACAGAACCTAACTGCCAAACAGTTGAGCGCCATTTATCAAGAAATGCGAGAGATCATTGAAGTGGCAATTGATGTAGAAGCAGTAAGGGAGGCACTTCCTTCTCACTACATTACAAGATATGGTCGGAAAAGTACCATTCAATGTCCTGGTTGTGATCAGCCCATAGAAAGGACAGTGGTAGGTGGTAGAGGGACTTATGCCTGCGAACCATGTCAAGTCCAATTCTAAGGAACCAGGGATGAAGGACGAGGGGCCAGGGACGAGGGACGAGGGATTAGAGATTAATTGATTGGAGATTGGAGGTCACCTGAGACCTAAATCCTGAGACCAGAGACCTGAGACCTGAGTTTGTCATCCAATTGACACTTTGCTAAATTTAGTGTAACTAATCTCTCAAAAATTTGGTTAAGGGGTCTACCATTCCTATTGTGGAACTAATTGATTTATGAGAAAAATCGCCATCATTGGCAACGGTATTGCTGGGATCACAGCCGCCAGGCATTTGCGTAAAATGGGTGACGATGAGATCGTGGTGATTAGCGGAGAGACCGACCATTTTTACTCCAGAACCGCATTGATGTATATCTACATGGGTCACATGACCTATGAACATACCAAGCCCTATGAAGACTGGTTTTGGGAAAAGAACAATATTGAGCTGGTTCGAGGTTGGGTAAAAGAGATCGTACCAAATGAACAACAGCTCAAATTATCTGAGGGTAAAATCATTACCTATGATTCCCTAATCATTGCGGTGGGATCGAAATCTAACAAATTTGGCTGGCCAGGCCAAGACCTTCCCGGTGTACAGGGTTTGTACCATTACCAGGACCTGGAACTGATGGAGCAAAATACCCGCAACATAACCACCGCAGTGATTGTTGGGGGTGGCCTAATTGGAGTTGAAATGGCAGAAATGCTACTCACCAGAAATATCGAAGTGATCTTTTTAATTCGTGAAAAAGAGTTTTGGGATGGAGTGCTACCGACAGAAGAGGCTAAACTGGTAGGCCGTCATATTGAAGAGCATCACGTCCAACTCAGGAAAGAGACTGAACTACAAGAAATAGTTGCCAATGACCAGGGCAGAGTGCGAGCTGTTGTGACCAAATCAGGAGAATCAATTGCCTGCCAATATGTTGGATTGACAGTAGGTGTTTCCCCCAATATAGATTTCCTGAGAGGATCGGAGCTAGAACTGAACCGTGGAGTACTGGTTGACCGCTATTTTAGAACTAACCTGCCGAACGTATATGCCATTGGAGATTGTGCAGAATTCAGGGACCCATTGCCCAATCGCAGACCCATTGAACAGGTCTGGTATACGGGAAGAATGCATGGGGAAACGGTAGCCCGTACCATAATGGGAAAAGAAACAGCATACCAACCCGGCATCTGGTTTAACTCGGCGAAATTTTTTGATATCGAGTATCAGACCTACGGACACGTTTGGGCTCGACCTAAAGATCAGGAAGTACAGTTTTACTGGGAGCACCCCAACGGCAAGAAATGCCTGAAGTTTGTATACCACCAGCAAACAAATGTGTTTCTAGGTGTCAATAGTTTTGGTATCAGGTTAAGGCATGAGGTAATGGATCAATGGCTGCGGGAAAAGCGTGATATCTTCTACGTTCTCAAAAACCTGCGTCGGGCTAATTTCGATCCGGAACTTTTCAAAAAATATGAGGAAGAAGTGATTAGAAAATTTAACAAGGATAATAATGCCATGATAAGGCCGGCTAAACACGGTTTTTTGTCAGGTATTTTCAATTGACAAGGCAAATGAAGCATATTCAAAATTTTGGACTAGTGCTATTCCTGCTGGGGTTCGGTGCATTTATTCTCAGCTTTTTTGTAGGCCGATTCCAGCTAAGTGAAGCTATGATTATCTCGAAGCTTTCTGAGGATCAGTCAAAGTTATTACAGCCTCACCTTGAGCACCTCGATGGAATGATCTATAATGGAAGTTTTGGGTTTGTGGAAGACCTTGGTCAAGCCTTTAAGACTGCCAACCAGGAAGTTTATGCAAGGTATGCTATTACCGAGGAGGACATTAAACAAATCAGTAGTACAATGGCTTCCTCGGACCCAATGCAATTCTCATTAGATGTCTTGGCTACCGTGTATGGTTCAGCCGATCAGGCTTCACAAGTGAAGCAACAGGCACTACGAGATTATGGAAGCTGGATGGATGGACGGACATACCAGGATCTGAACAGCCTGGAACAAGACTTACATAGTGTGGCAAACAATTTTAATCAATACGGTTTGATCAATCAAAAGGGATTTGATCGATACCGGGTTAAAAACCTAAAGTATGAGCTCGCCAAAGCTTCCTATATCGGTCCAATTAAAGACCGTCCGGGTTTATTCCTAATTGGCACTTATCTCATATGTCTGTTTGGAGCGCTGCTATACTTCCTACCAAAAATTGAAACAGAGGGCCCTGCAGGGATTAAAAATCACCGTATACAGTTTTCTGCTATGAAAAATCGAGGCTGGTTGGGAATTCTCACTGGAACTTTCCTAATCGTGTTTTACGTCCTTTTATATTTCTACCCTGAATACATGACTAACTGGATTATTATGGTAGACCCGGTTAGCCAGGCCTTGAATGGTAATGAGGCAGGTAGGTTCTTCCTTTACGGCTTTATATATACCCTGTGTATACTAGTAATGGGTGTACGGATGATTATCCACTATCGTCATAGTAATTACCAGATCATGCGAACCATTTCCGTGATGTTTTTTCAAACAGCTTTCGCCTTTCTAATCCCTGAGATCCTGGTAAGATTGAACAAACCCTATTTCGATTTTAAAAATATATGGCCTTTGGATTATGATTTCTTTTTTGACAATGAGCTGACAACCTTAATTGATAGTGGATCCCTGGGCATATTCATGTTGGGCTGGGGTATTGCGTTAATTGTGCTGGGAGTCCCCATAATGGTATACTTTTTTGGAAAAAGATGGTATTGTTCTTGGGTTTGTGGATGTGGTGGCCTGGCTGAAACCTTAGGAGATCCGTACCGACAGTTATCGGATAAGTCGCTTAAAGCATGGAAAGTAGAACGCTGGATGGTCCATGGAGTGTTGGTTTTTGCAGTATTGATGACAGCGGGGGTTTTGTACACTTATTGGACCGGTAGCTCCCAGTTGTTGGGTCTGAATACTTACAGCATTCGATCCGTTTACGGCGCATGGATAGGGGCTGGATTTGCAGGAGTTGTAGGTACCGGATTCTATCCACTGATGGGAAATCGAGTTTGGTGTCGTTTTGGCTGTCCATTAGCAGCCTACCTGGGATTGGTTCAACGATTCAAATCCCGTTTTCGTATTACCACCAACGGGGGGCAATGCATATCCTGTGGAAATTGCTCAACCTATTGTGAAATGGGTATAGACGTTCGTTGGTACGCTCAGCGGGGACAAAATATTATTCGTTCTTCATGTGTGGGATGCGGTATCTGCTCAGCAGTTTGTCCTCGTGGTGTCTTGAATCTGGAAAATGCTTCAGAAAATGGAAGATTCAACAAACCTAAATTAATTGGGAACGACAGTTTTTGAGGTCAAAGTAATCATTCCAGCGTTTAACGAAGAGAATGCAGTGGGTAAAGTGATTGAGGATATTCCCAAGAATCTTGTAACGGAGATTGTGGTGGTAAACAATGCCTCCACGGATCAAACCGCTGTGATTGCCAGCAAAGCCGGAGCCACGGTTTTGCACGAACCTGAAAAAGGATACGGCCGAGCCTGTATCAGGGGAATCAATTACTTGAACCAAGGAGAAACGAAACCTGATGCAGTAGTCTTTTTAGATGCGGATTATGCTGATCACCCGGAGGAGATGTCAAAGTTGGTCACTCCGATTTCAAACGGAAACTACGATCTGGTGGTAGGAAGTCGGGCACTGGGACAGCGGGATAGCGGATCGATGACAGTTCCTCAGGTTTTTGGGAACTGGTTGGCCACCAAATTGTTAAATACTATATACGGTGCAACTTTTACTGATCTGGGACCATTTCGGGCCATTCGTTTTAACACCCTGATAGCATTGGATATGCAAGATAGAACCTATGGCTGGACCGTTGAAATGCAGCTAAAAGCAGCTAAACAAAGATTGGCTTATTTGGAAGTTCCTGTTGACTACAGGGTTAGAACTGGAAAATCGAAAATCTCAGGAACCATTAAGGGAACCATTCTGGCAGGATACAAAATCCTTTGGACCATTTTTAAGTATATGTAATGGAATACGTAATTGCTTTTTTATATACGACTGCTCTACTGTTCATTTTTATGTTCAGCATAAGTCAATTACACCTTACCTGGTATTACAGAAAGAGTAAAGGAGGTCCTACTCAGCGTCCTAAGTTTGACCCATTAAATGCACCCAAGGTAACGGTTCAACTACCCATTTATAATGAGCTGTATGTGGTTGAAAGGCTGATTGACGCCATTGCCAAGTTTGATTATCCTAAAAGGAAGATGGAAATTCAGATATTGGATGACTCCACCGATAGTACCACTAAGGTGATTGCCAATAAAGTCAGATCGCTGCAACAAATGGGATTTGACATTTCGCATATCAGAAGGGAGCATCGAACAGGTTTTAAAGCCGGCGCTTTGCAACATGGCTTAGAAATGGCCAAAGGAGAACTTCTGGCCATATTTGACGCAGACTTTTTACCCAAACCTGATTTTTTGTTGCAAACAGTACCCTATTTTGAGGATGCCAATATTGGAATGGTACAAACCCGTTGGGGACATGTAAACAAACACTACTCTATGCTTACCAGGCTCCAAGCATTCGGTTTAGATGCTCATTTTTCTGTGGAGCAACAGGGAAGAAGTAACGCTGGTAGTTTCATAAATTTCAATGGAACAGGGGGAGTATGGCGAAAAACCTGTATCGAGCAAGCAGGTGGATGGTCGGCCGACACCTTGACAGAGGATCTCGATTTAAGTTACAGGGCTCAGTTTAAAGGTTGGAAATTCCAGTATCTGGAAGATGTGGTAGCACCGGCTGAATTACCAGTGCTTATGCCTGCAGTGAAGTCGCAGCAATTTCGGTGGAACAAAGGGGCAGCTGAAACTGCCCGTAAAAACCTGTCACAAATCCTGAAATCGAAATGGGGTATAACCAAAAAGTCACATGCCCTTTTTCACCTGTTTAACAGCTCCGTTTTTGTATGCCTATTGATTGCTGCATTATTGAGCATACCCATGCTGTATATCAAGCAACTGCATCCTGAATTCAATACCCTGTTTAACCTGGGTAGCATTTTTTTGTTGGGATTTTTCTCTATCACCTACTTTTACTGGATTGCCAATCAGAACATTACCAAAGAGAAACCAGAACGGTATTTTTTTAAACTGTTCCCATCATTTCTTACCGTTTCCATGGGCTTATCTTTGCACAATAGTATTGCGGTTTTAGAGGGATTATTTGGGTTCAAATCTCCCTTTGTACGCACACCAAAGTTTGATATCAGGCATTCAAACGACCAACTAAGGCAAAATATTTACATCGGCCGCAAGATTTCAGGTAGCACCTGGATGGAAGGATTGTTAAGTCTTTATTTTGCTTTTGGGGTGATTTCCGGGTTGCTGTTGAAGGATGCCGGGTTACTCATTTTTCACGTAATGCTTTGCCTAGGGTTTGCCATTGTATTTTATCAATCGGTGAAAACCGTGAAATATGCCACTTGAGAATGGCCACCGGCTTCGTGCTTACTGGCTAATCGGTGCCACGTTGCTATCACTGGCTTGCTATTTTCTTTTGATCTATCAAACCACTCGAATTGAATTCGATAGTATCCTGGTTTATTTTCTGGTACTGGGTCTGATCTACCTATTGCTGTTAAAGGTGGTAAATGAAGGCCTACTGATTTGGGCCTTGGCCTCCGCAGTGTTGTTGAGAATATCACTACTATTGGCCATACCAGAGCTAAGTGATGATTTTTATCGCTTTATTTGGGATGGAAGACTATTGAATCAGGGAATTAGCCCGTTTGCCGCGCTGCCGTCTGATCTAATGGAGGACTCAGGTTTTAATGAGGACCCTATGAATCAGGCTTTATTTCAAGGCATGAATTCACCACATTATTTCACGGTCTATCCTCCCATAGCTCAATGGATTTTCTACCTATCATCTCTCATTTTTCCAGAAAGCCTGATTGGAAATTTAGTGTTTATGCGGCTTTTGATCATAACATTTGAGGTAGGCTCGATAATTCTATGTTTAGAGATTCTAAAGAAATCTTCGCTACCCTCCAAGAAGGTATTAATCTATGCCTGGAATCCTCTGGTGATCATCGAACTGACAGGAAACCTTCACTTCGAAGCAGCAATGATCTTTTTTATTCTTTTAGCAATATATCTGTGGCAGATTAACCACTGGAAATGGTCTGCTGCTGCCATGGCAGCTGGAGTCGCTTCTAAGCTGATACCCTTAATATTTTTGCCACTGCTGGCGTTTCGTGCGCCTTTAAAAAGGGTGTTAATCTATTGGGTAATCTGTGGGCTGGTCATTTGTCTTTTCTTTGCCAGCATTTGGAGTCCTGAACTAATTGAAGGAATGCGTTCAAGCCTGGGCTTGTATTTTCAGAAATTTGAATTCAATGCCAGCATCTATTACCTGGTTAGGGAAATGGGCTTTTTGATAAAAGGTTACAACATCATCCAAACCGCTGGATTGTACTTGGGACTGATCTCCCTGTCATTAATTTTATGGCTAGCCTGGTTCTCTCCTAATCGTTTAACCTGGCCCCAGGCCATGGTTTGGGCACTGGCTATTTATTTGTTAATGTCAACCACGGTACATCCCTGGTACATCACGCCCTTGGTAGCATTTGCCGTATTTACGGACTACCGCTTCCCCCTGGCTTGGTCTATCTTAGTGATCTTAAGCTATGCCGGGTATTCGGAAAGTGCCTACACTGAGAACCTTTGGCTGGTGGGCACAGAATACTTGTTCCTAGGAGTAGCACTTATCATGGATCTAAAGAAACACTTGTCATGAAATGGAAACAACTTCTCTACTTATTGGCCAGTTTGGGAGCACTACCGGCTTGCGGACAACAAACGTTAGAAAAAAAGCTTGAGATGCTCTACAAAAATAGCGTTCCCCTGATCCAGCCAGCCCAGCTCCAACAGTGGGCCAGAGATGATGCTACCTTAGTAATCCTTGATACCCGCAGCTTATCGGAATATCAGGTGAGCCATATTACAGATGCCCGATTTGTTAACTATGATACATTCGATGATAATATGGTTTCGGATCTACCCAAGTCTTCCAAGGTTGTAGTGTACTGCAGTGTGGGATACCGCAGTGAACGGGTAGGAGAAAGAATGAAAGCTTTGGGTTTTGAGCAGGTATATAATCTTTATGGGGGTATTTTTCAATGGAAGAACCAGGGTTACACGGTGGTAAACCGGGAAAATCAACCTACTGATTCAGTACATGCTTATAACAAATTATGGGGGAAGTGGCTAAAAAAAGGCATCAAGGTCTATGACTAAGAGGTTGTTGATCATATTTATACGCAATCCAATATTGGGTAGGGTCAAAACCAGGTTGGCTGCCACAGTAGGATCCCACCGGGCTCTGGACGTGTATCAGCAGTTATTGGCTCATACCAACAGCATTACCAGGGATCTGAAGGTTGACAAAGTGGTGTACTATTCAGAGTTCGTGGATCTGCAAGACAATTGGGAAGCAGGTATTTATCAAAAGAAGCTTCAAGCATCAGGAACGCTGGGTCATAAAATGAAGCAGGCCTTCAGTTGGGGGTTTGATAAGGGGTATCAACAAGTCTGCATTGTAGGCAGTGATTGCTGGGAACTTACCTCGGAAATTATCATGGAGGGCTTTCAATCACTGGATCAACACCAGGCTGTATTAGGACCCTCAAAGGATGGAGGGTATTATTTGCTGGGCCTGAATTTATTCAAAGCTGAAGTGTTTGAAGGAAAAGCATGGAGCACAGATTCGGTAGCTTCCGATACGCTAGCAGATTTTCAATCATTGGGATTGACCCATAACCTACTAAAGCCTCTAAATGACATAGACGAAGCCAGGGATCTAGGGGATTTGTAAGAGACGCAACATATCTACCAGTGTTTGGAGGATATGTGACAGCTTGCCCTAGTCGGACAAGTTAGTTTGGAAGACATGAAGAAGATGATCCTTTTATCCTTTGTGATGCCCTATGCATACACATCCTGCTTATAACAAACAGATCAGCCCGCTGACACTACTGCTTCAGGTAGTTTGATACTGGCGGAATATCCCGATTCTCGAACCATCCGAGAAGTCTTTACAGAGGAAAAATTGCCGTGAGATTGCAAGACAACGGAACCTTCAGGGGCTTGGTTTCAGAGGTAGATAACCACTCTATTTCTTTAAATGGAGGAGACAAACTAGATCTTCAGTCGATCAAATGGATTAAAAAGAGTAAGGTGAAAACCGGTGAAGCTATTTTGGGGATATTATTTGCAATAGGGGGAACCGCCTTACTCATTCACGTAGCGGGTGATGTCAACTTTGATTCAATTCTGCCCCTAGGTGCAACTGGCGTGGGGCTTTTCTCCGTAGGTATCATTATTGCCGCGCCACCAAAGTTCAAACCCTACCGTGGAGATCAGCTGACCTATACAGAATGACAAACCCATGTTGAGCCTTTGGTAAGACGCTGCCAATGAGAGCTGAACCTTTTTGATTGATGGTTTGTACTCAATGATGCGATTATGTATCAAAGAAATGATTAAATTGAAAGTATGTCGTCAGTCACCGCTCTTGAGTCTTGGTTCAAAAAAACACCTAAGGTATTGGTGGCACTTTCCGGTGGGGTAGATTCCTGCCTGGTGGCGTTTCTTTCCCGAAAGTTTCTCGGCAAAGCTTTTGCAACAGCGGTAATTTCAGTCTCTCCCAGTCTCAAACACAAAGATTTATTAATTGCCAGGGAGTTCTGCCGTAAATACGACATTCATCTAGAAGAGATATCGGGACAAGAAATTAATGACGAAAATTATTTGAGTAATCCTGTAAACCGATGCTTCTACTGCAAGACCTCACTGTATCATTCACTAAGGGACATGATCAAACGAGGCAGTTATGCTGGTTACACCATAATCAACGGCAATAACCTAAGTGATACTGGCGACTATAGACCTGGTCTTAAAGCCGCATCGGACCATGCCGCCAAAAGCCCGCTAATCGAGTGTGCGATTACCAAAGCAGAGGTCAGGAGACTAGCCAAATCCTATAATCTCTTTGTTTGGGATAAGCCTGCAAGTCCCTGTTTGAGTAGCAGATTTCCCTATGGTGAAAGAATCACCATGGCTAAATTGAGACAGGTGGAAAAAGCGGAGGACTATCTTAACAGTCTAGGGTATAACGATTCTAGGGTCAGATACTACGGTGATACGGCAAGAATAGAAGTGACCTCCAATCAAATTGAAACTTTAAAAACTGACCTGCCGCTACTCAGCGTATATTTAAACCAGTTAGGATTTACTAATTGTGAAATAGATGAAGAGGGACTGGTTTCGGGAAAATTGAATAGGAATGTGATTTCATGAAACATCACAACTACAATATAGATGTACAGCGACGGGAACGGTTGGGATTTCCAGAAGTTGTTTTTGGCCTGAATAAGGATGTAGAAACTTTATGCTCCATAATTTCTGCCCACATTGAAAAAAATGAATCCCTATTAATCACCAGGCTTCAGCTGGAAAAGTTCAATAACTTGCATAAGGATTTTCCCAGTATTTTCTATGATCCCGTGTCCTCCATTTGTATGGTAGGAGCACCATTGGAGTCAAACCTGGCTGGTACCGTGGGGGTGATTTCAGCGGGCACTTCCGACGAGTACGTGGTCAATGAAGCGTACTATAGTCTCAAATATCTGGGCATTGAGAGCGCTAAGAT
>JANQPK010000164.1 GCA_028289505.1 Cyclobacteriaceae bacterium | reverse complement strand
GAGTATATAGTAGGTCGACAGCTAAAGGCGGAAGCCAGAACTGACGTTACCCAGTGGCTGGGTAATTCTGATATTCTACCAACTTCCATGATCGATCTGTCTGATGGGTTGGCCTCCGATCTCTTACACCTCTGCAAGCGCTCAGAGGTAGGTGCCACAATTTATGAGGACAAACTTCCAATTGACGCTGCTACCACAGATGCTGCCCTGGAATTCAGATTAAGCCCGGCCACAGTAGCTCTACATGGAGGAGAGGACTACGAGCTACTGTTTACTGTGGAACAGAGGCATCATCAGGTGATTGAGGATCTGTCTGGGGTTGCCATTGTGGGCCACATTACAGATAAAGGCCAGGCTGCTAACTTAGTTACTGCTTCAGGAGAAATTATTCAGATTGAAGCTCAAGGATGGAAACACTTTTGATCTCTGGTCTATGATCTGTGATCTCTGATTTTGAGTTACAGGTTGTGATGCCAACGTTTGAGATTGAAGATCATCAAAAACTCAAAGACCAGAATCTAGAGATCAGAGATCATTTGGGTATGGAATGAATAAAAAGTTGGTAAACTCGATGTCCACTACAAATAGGCAGCAAAATTCGTCTGGATCTTTGTAAGAATCTATGAATTCATCCGGTCTATCCAAGATTTGCCGTTGTTCAAACTCATCGAGATAGGTGGCAAAGTAATGCCATTTGGTATTGGCTTCATCTCGGTTGATTAGCAGTTGACCTATGGGCTGGTCAGATTTACAGATAGGAAAAATGGGATATTCTGAAAATCCGCGTTTACGGATCTGATAACTGGCTTCTTTAATGGTGTCCGCAACCTGGACAAAGTCTTGGGAAATGGTGCCTAAGTATTTACCGTCCAGTTCGGGATCGTTACCGTGATTGGTTATTTTCATTTTATTAAGTAAGAGAATTACATCTTAACTGCACAAATATATTGAGGACCAGTGGTAATTCTTACTATTTGCTTGGAGCTTTGAGAATTCCCTACATTTTTAAAAGTTTTAGTGTAAAACAGTGGAATGAATGCTGCTGAGTACAGAAGTTTGAGTTGATGAAAAACGGTTCGAGGAAGGCTTTAGGAATTATAGGGTGTGGATGGCTTGGTTCGAGATTGATTCCAAGACTTTCGGGTGAATTCAATATCAGCGCAAGTACCAGGACCCAGCAAAGTGCTGATAAATTAGCGGCGTTAGGTTATCCTTCAATAGCAGTTGAATTTTCTGATAAAGAAGATCTGGCGGTCCATGCTTGGGACGCAATAACTGGCTTTGATGTAGTGATTGTCTCAGTGCCATTTTCTATCAGGAGGGCTACCCCAGAATCACTGAAATTCAAAATGAATAATCTGTGCAGGTTTATTGGAGACTTCAAAGGTCAACTATTCTTTACAAGTTCAACCGGGGTTTATCCTAGAACCAGGACTATTTTTACAGAAGCCGATCTGCCGGTAACCGACAATGCTACGGAGCACCAAATCAAACAGACCTATCCCAAGGTCAATATCCTTCGATTGGCAGGCTTGATGGGAGATAACCGGTTACTGCACAAATATAAGGTGACCAATCTGGATGATCCGGTCAACCATATCCACTACCTAGACATCAGTTCGGTGATTGTCAGGATGATTGAGGAAAATATGCAGAAGAAAATCTTTAATGTAGTAGCCCCACAACATCCCACCAAAAGGGAGGTAATCCAAGCACAATTAGGAGATACCAAAGTGGCTGCCATTAAAGCTGAGGGCAGGATTATTTCCTCTGCTAAATTAATAACTGAATTGGATTACGATTTTATGTATCCCGACCCAAGGACTTTTCACAAACATTCCAATTAGAGTTAGAGAACTTATTACTTTATTGCAGTACCATCATTTTCCTTTAAGTTGAATTTCTACTCTAAAAGAAGATTGCGAATCATAAGTGACTATGCTATTGGATGGACCATAGCCTTTCTCTTCTTGTCCATCGTGAGAGGAGTTGGTACCGAAGAAACGGGAAGTCTGCAGTTTGGGTTTGCACAGAGTGTAATTATTTCACTCACCTTAGGTCCAATCATGGGGATAATATCAGGTGTATCACAGATCCTGATGGAAGAAAAGATCTATAAGCGAATATCCATCTTAAGGTTTCTGTTTCTAAGATTACTGTTTACACTGCTCTTCATCTTGTTCCTCATTGTGTCAGCCTATGGGATTTACCAGCTTTATTTTGGAACTGACCTGGATATCATTTCTTTTGCTTTTGATGATGGAAGCTTTGCTATCTATTTTTATGTGCTTTCGGTAGATGTAATCTTAACCATCGTCCGACAGCTCAATTTAATGCTAGGGCCAGGTAATCTTGGTAAGCTACTTACTGGTAAGTTTTACCATCCGAGAGAAGAGCAGCGTATATTTATGTTTCTGGATTTGCAATCTTCCACTCAATTAGCGGAGCAGTTAGGCCATATTGATTACAGTTCTCTGATTCAAGATTGTTTTAATGACCTGGGAGTAGTGATTGAAGATGCCGCTGAAATTCATCAATATGTAGGGGATGAGGCGGTTCTAACCTGGAAACTTAAAGACGGATTATCAGATGAGAGTTTTATCAAGGCATTCTTCAGGTTCAAAGATCAGATTGCTGCCAAAGAAGATCATTACCAACAAAAGTATGGGGTAGTGCCAATTTTTAAGGCGGGTATACATGCTGGCACCGTCACTGTTACTGAAATCGGAAAATATAAAAAGGAAATCGCTTACCACGGAGATGCCATCAACACCGCGGCAAGAATTCAGGGAAAATGTAATGAACTCGGCCAAGAACTCTTGGTTTCACATACCTTAAAGAGACATATAAAGGGAGATTCAATAATTTTTGACTCAGTTGGGTCAATTATGCTGCGGGGAAAGCAAAGTGAAATAGATATCTATGCAGTGAAAAAGCAAACATCCGATATTAGTAATGGATGAAATGGGCAAAAAGATGGACCAAGCCTAAAATCTACTTGGTCCATATATGCTACACCCAGGTAGTAGCCTCCTGAGTCCAAACTCCCTCTGCTACCTTGTTTTCAACGAATTCCTCAAATGAAATCGGCTTGCGATTTAGTACCCTTTCCACGTCATTGGATACGGTCTGATTCTCAGAATTTCCCAGTACTTCTGTAAACAGGTATCCGAGTAACCAGATAAAGGATTCCGGTAGTCCAGCTTCGGTCAGCCCCTGCTTGAATGCTTCCATGGAGATTGATTGATACTGGATTGATCTTCCCAGCTTTTCGCTAAGTATCCCTGCCACCTCATCGAAAGTCAACTTTTTTGGCCCTGTGACGGTAAGGGTTTCACCGTTATAGTTGTCGTTCAATAACCCTTCAGTAACTACATCCGCAATATCATTGGTATCCACAAAAGGAACACTGGCTTCGGGCATTGGCAAGGCCAATTGACCTGCCATTACATAGTCCTTAAAAGCACCCTCGCTAAAATTTTGATTAAACCAGGAAGCTCTGACCAGAGTATAGTTCATACCCGAGTTAGCTACAATCTGCTCACAAGCCTCTGCCTCAGTTTCTCCTTTACCAGAAAGCAACACTACCTTTTCTAAGCCTTCCTTTAGCGCCTCCTCTGTTAAGGCTGTGATCGCTTCTTTGGCACCAGGTACCGCCAGATCCGGATAGTATACAATATAAGCCCGATTCATGCCCTTCAATGCTGGCGCATAGGTAGAAGGATCGTCCCAATCAAACTTGGGATCATTATTTCTGGTACCAACTCTCACGTGGTGCCCAAGCTTGGTTAAGTTCTCTACTACTCGGCGACCAGTCTTACCAGTTCCTCCGATTACTAAAATATTGTGTTTCATTTTTAATGATGTTTATAATTTACCCTTGATTGAATACAGGAGTAAAGTTGACCATCAGGGCTACCTTGTGCTTGACACTTTAGGCCATTGTTTTGACAGTTTAAGCCAAACCCCCCACTACTTTCTCAATTCCAACAAAATCACGCATTCAACATGCGGTGTATGGGGAAACATATCTACCGGATGTACTGATCGAATTTCATAGTGTTCAGCCATCAATCCTATATCCCTGGCTTGGGTAGCTGGGTTGCAACTGACATAAATGATGCGTTCAGGATTGATATCCATCAATTTTTCCACTACATCACGGTGCATACCAGAGCGCGGTGGATCGGTAACCACTACATCTGGTTTGCCGTGCCGCTTAATTATGGTTTCTCCAATAATATCCTTGGTATCCCCGGTGTAGAAGTTGGCATTGCCGACTTGATTGATTTCAGCATTAATCCTGGCATCTTCTATGGCTTCTGGTACCAGTTCTATTCCCACTACCTGACGGGCCGAGGAGGCCAGGAATAGTGTAATGGTGCCTGTTCCCGAGTATAGGTCATAAATAACCTGCTGACCGTTGAGGGCAGCAAGTTCCCTAACCAACTTGTACATCTCATGGGCTTGAGGTCCATTGGTTTGGTAAAAGGATTTAGGGCCAATCCTAAATCGAAGATCCCCCATGTTATCGGTAATAAAATTACTTCCTGAATGCAGTCTTACCGGCAGATCGAAGAAGGTCTCATTTCCCTTATCGTTAATTACATATTGCAGAGAGGTTATTTCGGGAAACTGTTTCTGTAAATGATCCATTAGCCTAGGCAACCAGGGGTCATCATGGCCAACCTGAAGTATTACCATGAGCTCCCCTTTTTCAGTGTTGCGAATAATGAGGTTACGCAGAAACCCTTGTTTCTTCCTGATATCAAAAAATCCGAGTTCATGTTTCAGGGCGTATTCCCTGATGGAATTTCTAATTTGGTTTGAAGGATCAGGTTGCAAATAGCAGTGATGGACATCGACAATTTTGTCAAACTGTCTGGGTTTATGGAATCCAACACCATTTCTACCCAGTTCCATCCCGGAACTGATCTCCTGGTGACTTAACCAGCGTCGATTTGAAAAGGTAAATTCCAGTTTGTTTCGGTGGTATTGGGTTTGGGGTGAAGCTAAAGTTTGTTGCACTTCAGGGAATGTAAGCCCCCCAATCCTTTGTAAGCTGTCCACCACCAGCTGGCGTTTTAATTCCAATTGATTTTTGTACTTGAGGTGTTGCCATTTGCAGCCACCACAAACTCCAAAATGATCACAAAATGGGTCGGTCCTGATTTTAGATGGCTGTACCACTTGTTCAGCGATAGCCTCCATGTATTGACGTTTCTTCCGGATCACCCGCACATCCACAACATCACCCGGCGCCACTCCTTCCACGAACACTACTTGGTTATTCCATCTGGCTACTCCTTTGCCATCTGAAGCAGCAGATTCTATGGTAACAGCGGTCAATATTTGGTTTCTAACCTTGCGGCCCATAAATGGCTGGCAAATTAAGCAAAACGTGGTCTACATGGTATAATTGCTGGAAATTATTGTATATATTTATAAAATGGCAAAACGTCTACTGTTCACATTTAGCATGCTTTTGTTGGGATTGAACACCTCTTGGGCTACTCATATTGTAGGGGGTGAATTCGAACTAATTCATCTACAGGGGTTTCAGTACCGGCTCAATTTGATTCTCTACTTTGATCAGGTATTTGGAAACCCTGGTGCCGAGGATCCTGCCGTCACACCCTTTATATTCAGAACCCGTGACAATGCCCTCATGGAGTCTGTAACTCTGGTCAATACCAGCTCTAGTTTTGTTCCTTACACCCAGCCAAATTGCGCAATTGGGGATTTGGTAACCCGCAGGATATTGTATACCACAACTTTAGAACTGCCACCTGACAGATATAACGATGCGGAAGGCTATTATGTGGCTTGGGAACGATGCTGTCGCAATAATTTTGTTAATAACATCAACTACTTCGGGCAGATAAATACTGTAGGACAAACCTTTTTATTGCAGTTTCCACCGGTAGTTCGGAATGGCGCACAATTTATTAATTCCACTCCGGTATTATTCCCGCCCCTACGTGATTATGCCTGTGTTGGCAAGCCATTCTACACCGCATTCGGAGGCACAGATGTAGATGGTGACAGCCTGGCCTATGCCCTGGTTGATCCTTTAGATTCATCAACCGATGAACCCTTTCCCGCCATTACCACCGCACCTTACGACAATATACCCTGGGCCGGTGGAATCAGTGTAGACAACATGGTTCCCGGTACACCGCCACTTCGCATAAGCAATAAAGGATTACTGACAGTTACACCAGCTTCCAGGGGGTTATTTGTATTTGCAGTCAAAGTGGAAGAGTTCCGGGACGGGGAAAAAATTGGCGAAGTCAGGCGTGACTTCCAGATGCTGGTGGTAGATGGATGTGATTTCAGCACTCCTCCAAAGATGTTCGCATCCAAGTCCGGCGAAGAAACCGCTCTCACCCCCCAGGATACACTGCGGTTCACCTACGAAGAGGCCAAATGCCTCAATCTGTTTGTTACCGACCAGGATGCTGACGAGCAGATTACCTTTAGGGCGGTACCAGTCAATTTTGATGCACCTTTATTCGCAAATGTTGAGTTTCCATCTGGAACCATAGAGAATTTTAACGATACGCTTAAAGTGGAGGTATGTCTACCGGATTGCCCACCAGACGAATCGGGTCTATTAATTGTCGATTTACTAGCCATGGATGATGCCTGTGCAGTCCCACTAGTGGATACCGCTCGAGTCACGGTAATCATTGAACCTCCTCCTAATGAGAAAGCCGTGATCGATCCTAAAAAAGTGACCCATGTAGTAACCAGCGAGTCTGAATTCTACGAATTGGCTATTAATGCCATTGATCCGGATGGGGACAATCTTATATTGGATATCATACCCCTAGGATTTAGCATGGAGGACTATGGTATGTCATTTACCGATTTAATTAATAACCCCGGCGCTCTAAGCACTACCTTTAATTGGGATGCCGACTGTCGTCGATATGATTTTCGCGATCGCAGTACTTTCAACCTTCTGGTAGTGGTGGACGATGAGGATGAATGCAGGTTTAGCGATCCGGACACTTTGGAGTTGAACCTGGTGTTTGAATTGCCTCCCAACCGCAAGCCTGAAGTAGCATTCGAAGGGACGGTAGAAAACACCATTACAGCCGATGTAAATAATCCAATAACTCTCAATATATTGGGAACTGATGCGGATAATGATTCTATATTCCTGGACCTGGTACGGGATGAAAACAATCCATTACCGGAGGGGGTATCATTTACTCCCGTATCGGGAATTGGCAATGTGCGAACTAATTTTTCATGGACGCCTGATTGTGATGCTGTTGCCGCCAACCAGGATGAATCATTCGTCTTTAGGTTTCTGGTAGGTGATGACAATTGCTATAGTCAGGCAGCCGATACTATAGAGTTAGAGGTTGAAATTCAGCAAGGTATGGTCAATCTGGAAAATATTGAACCCAGTAATGTATTTACTCCGTTGAATAGTGACCGCTATAACCCCGTATACTATGTTCAGGATTTGCCCCCGGGTAATTGCCAAGACCAATTCGAAGGAGTTACTATTTACAATCGGTGGGGTAAGCTAGTGTTTGAAGATGATCAACTGGATTTTCAATGGGATGGCTCCGATGTGGCACCAGGTATTTACTATTACCTGATCAAGTATACACAAAGCGAGATAAAGGGATATGTATCGGTGCTGGATGCTCAGGCTAACCAATAAGATCTAAAATCCTACACCAAACCTAATACCACTCCGTTGATGAGATCCCGATTCCCAGCTGTTGTAGTAATCCACTCTTAATATTTTGAATATATGCTCAATGCCCACGCCAAGTTCCCAATAGCCATCGGTTTCCTCTGTATTTAGGTAGTTCACTGCAGTTACCAACTGTACTTTAGTTTTTCTAAGCAATGGAGCTTTATTAAAGACAAATCCGTTGAAATGGTGCTCATAGTGCGCCTGTAAATAAGGTTTAGTGGTACTGAGGAGATAATAATCCAATAGTTGAAAGTTGCCCATTTCAAAATGTCCGAACACCGTTCTGTTACCATTGAAGTGTTTATAATCCACAAAACTCAAGCTGTCCTTGCTAATGAACCCACCTGCTTCAAGCAATAATTCTCCTGAGCCCCAAAGACCAGTCTGGAAGTTATAGTTTATTCCACCTGATAATATTTGATAATCCAGATCTGACCCCATAACGTCGGGTATGGCTGCTCTTAGGTTTAAATGCAGTGAAGGATATTTGACTTTAGTGACAAACTTGCGGAAGGGACGACGGATGTATTCCTGGCCAGGTTGCCACCTGATTTTTGCTTCGAATATAAAGGCCTGATGCTGCTCAAAAGCAGTATTATTAAGCTCTCGGTTCAGGGGAAAGTTAGGGGTGAACTCCCTTTCTGTTCGATCCCTGAAACTGTAATCAGTGGAGTTCTCTAAAGGGTTCCTTTGAGCCCATTCTAGCTTGGTATCCAGATACAAGCCGTTGGTTAACTCCTGATCATGACGAAGACTAAGGTGTAGTTTTTCATACAGCTTTAGGTAGTTTTTCTCCAGGAATAATGAATAAAGGGTGTTGTCTATGGGTTGTAATGGGCTTTGTTCGTTCAATTGCTCCACAAAGCGACCTGCACTAAATCTGATGGATGCAAACTTATGGGGATTGTAAAAGTACCGTGAATTCAGGCGGGCATTGAAACGTTCATTACTAAAACCGTATCGCAACTCCGGTGAAATTTGATAGAATCGATAATCCTTAAATCTGCGGGTGTAGCGAGGTTGAAAATTAATCACAAAGCCCTCAACCGTATTGTACTGTAACAGCCTCACCAGTGGTGGAAAATTCCAGGAAGTTTCCCGGTAACTGTTATTAATGGTTTTTCCTGTTATCAGCAGGTTAACCGGGGTGATTCTGTTAGCTTGTTGATCCACAGAATCGAGATAGGTTTTACTTTCTTTAATAATTTGCAGGCTATCCTTAACACGATAGTCCTGGACCTCTTCAATGGTAAGAGGCACGGGACGTATGCTGTTCCAGTAGGAACTACCTTTTTGATTGGATTTGGGCTCCACCTTTACGATTTCGTTGTCGAAATATTTTTTTTGAAACCCCTGATTAATTAGGTAGTCTTTGTATACACCAACGAAATATCCATAGCCAATGAATCCAAAAGTATTGAGTTGAAAATCAAACTGTTGCGTAAGCACCGTCCATACTTCTCCACCAGCATACCGCACTGGAGCCAGTACCTGTTTCACCCTCAAACTGTCCACAAATTCAATCTGATGCTGCTTGGTAAGCAAAAGATCCAGACTGTGTATTCTCCAGCTATTCTCAATAATGTAGATTTCCCCAGAGAATGACGGGTCATGATCTCTTTTGGGAATCACTGCTATTTTGTTTAGTACTCTGTTGTATTCAACGGTAGTACCCAACAATTTGTAATCGTAAAATAGAAAAGCATTTTCTGCTACAGGTGAAACAAAACTTCTTTCACTTAGACCCTCAGCGAAGATATGGTTTTGATAAAAATTGATCAGCATGTCAGAAGCTTGATTGAAACTAAACGCTTGATTATCACCACTGACTTTACTGCTGATTACTCGTTCTTTTACCTTATCCGGATACTGAATGCTAAGCTCTGACACACTTTCAGACAGGTAAACAATACCAGTATCAACGGTAACCAGAATTCCTAATATTCTTTCCGGCACCTGATCCAGGCGTTGCATGCCTTTTATATACACCTGACAGCGATAATCCTGGGTTTCAAGCAGGTGTTTTTTTCGGTTATTGATGGCGCGTCGCATTATAGGGTAGGCTGGGTCTTCATCTCCAGCTTTGATAACCACCGCATCCAACGTCATGAGTTCCGGCGTCATACGTATGTCCATATGCCCCAGGTTCCCAGCTGTTATCTGTCGCTCGGTAGTCTGGTAGCCCACATATTGAAACACTACCGTGGCGGTATCGCTTGATAACTTTAGATTGAAATAGCCATCGGCATTTGAAGTGGTTCCGTTGGTAGTGTATTTTTCATGGATGGTAGCGAAGGAAAGGGCATTACCATTTTCATCAGTTATTCTACCTTCTATTTCTGTAGCCAATCCATCAAGTGGCACCAGTAGGTAAAGCAACAGCATGCTGTAAAATCCAAAGCAGAAGCTCTTATAGTACATCATAGGTCAGTCTAATCAAATCTAAATATTTAGTTAGATTTGAAAGTAGATCAACCGTAAAATGCAGGATAAAGTTGTCGTAATTACCGGTGGAAGTTCTGGAATAGGCCAGGCAATGGCCCAGGTATTTGGGGCCAAAGGGGCAAAATTGTTGATTACGGGTCGTAGAGAACAGCCGCTTATTGAAGTGGCAAAGCAATTGGAAGCTCAGGGTATTAAGGTAGAAACTATGGTAGCAGACGTAAGTGCTGAATCAGATAATCAGCGTATGGCCGAAAGGGCAATTGAGAGGTATGGTGGCATAGACATACTGATTAATAATGCTGGCATTTCCATGAGGGCTTTATTTGAGGATGTTGATTTGGACGTTATCCGCAAGGTAATGGATATTAATTTTTACGGATCAATTTACGCAACCAAGTATTGTCTGCCCTCCATAATCGAACGCCAAGGTTCAGTGGTGGGTATATCTTCTATAGCTGGCTATCGAGGTCTTCCGGGCCGGGTTGGCTACTCAGCTTCCAAATTTGCACTACAGGGGTTTCTGGAATCACTGCGAACAGAAATGCTACCCAAAGGGGTGCATGTACTCACTGCGTGTCCGGGTTTTACCACCTCAAACATTCGAGAGGCTTCCCTGACCAAGGATGGTACTCGGCAGGGGAGTTCTCCCAGAGACGAGCAAAAAATGATGAGTGCTGAAACTTGTGCTCAGCATATATACCAAGCGGTTAAGAAACGGAAAAAGCATCTTATCCTTACTTCTCAGGGCAAGCTGACGGTGTGGATGAATAAATGGTTTCCCGGTTTTATGGACCAGATGGTGTACAATCATATGGCTAAAGAAGGGCCAATTAAATAGCAGCAACAGCATACAGCAACAGCATACATTGGGGTCAGGCAATACTGTATGCTCCACACTGTTTGCTCTTGCTGACTAATCAGCTCTCTATGATACCCAGGTGGGATTCCCTGATGTAAAGCGGTCGATTATTCCAATTAATCTTGATCCAGACATCCTCCTGACTTACCACCTCAACCCGGTGGCCCTTATCGATAATCTCAGCCACATTGGCTCCGGAAGAAGGTCCAGTTCTTAGGTAGGCCTTGTCCGTAAGTACCACCGCCCGATCCCGGCCTTGACCAAAATTGATTAGAATAAAGAGTACTGCCAGAATCATTACGAAAAGGATACCAGAGCTAACCGGCCTTGGTCTCCCACGTCTTTTTTGATATATGATGAAGCTGAAAACGAATAGAGAAATAGCAGCCAACACTGATATAATCTGTTTATGATAGCGCTTGTAGGTGGTGCGAAAGAACTCCAGATCATTAAACTTATACCCATCAAGTTGGTGTTGCCTGGCCAGTTCTTCCATCTTGCGCAGCGCTCTTTTATCGGATGTTTTGGAATAAAATAGATTCAGCAGGTAGAGTGCTTCGCTATAATCTC
>JANQPK010000161.1 GCA_028289505.1 Cyclobacteriaceae bacterium | reverse complement strand
CTGGTACCCTTTGTTATCACATTCATTGGCTACCTCTACGATCACGTTGAAGTATCCCCTTTTCATGATCCATTCTGTAGCCTCGGTGGCTGCTCGTTTAACTGCTGCTTCATTTTCGAAGTACTCATCCTGCCCAAAATAAAAATACCCTAAGATTACCACCATACCCAGCTCATCGGCTTTGTCCAGTATTCGGGCCAATCTTCTCATGTAGGCACTTTGTAGTTTTCCCTTCTCGGTGAATGCCGAATTTCGCCATCCTTCGTTACCGTAACCCATAGGACTGCCACCTTGAAGATTTAAAGTAAAAGCCAGCATCCCATGATCCTTCCACGATTCCATAGCTGCTACAAACTCATCGGTGTTTCGCTTTGGGTCCCATTCGCCAGTGTCTGGGTATTTAAACCGCTCAACGGTTTCAGGATTAGCGTCGTCAAAGATTCCCTGTACCATACGAGAGTTAAACAACAATCCTTCTATCTTATTGCCATTCCAGTATCTATCCTTATAGGTGAGTTCCCCATTGATATAGAACTGACCATCTTTGATCACCACTACGGTCTTCGGTGCTTGTCGGGTTTGCCCCACTGCTGAAAGACAAAAAATGGTTGCAAGACAAATTATTACTGTATGTTTCATGCCAAGTGTTTAGTTTCTGCTTTTGATTAATGCTACATAAAGCCCCTGTCCCGGGGGAATGACCTGGTCACCTTCAAATTTGGTTACCGATGACCAGGAGCTGTTCATCACGTCCAGCCATTCAATTTGGAAGTTATTATCGAATGAGGACAAATCAAGCCCAACCCCACCACCATCAGTAAAGCAAATGGCATACTGCTTCCCGGGAATTGCCCTGCAATATGCTTCATTTGGTTTACGTTGGCCTAATAAACTGTTATCAGGTACAGCCTCAAAGAAATCCATCCGATCCACTAAAGCTCTCATTGACTTAATTACTGATTGCGCCTCATCACTCAAACCCAATCCCGAGTCAGGACGGTGAAATCGCACTGCAGCGGAGCCAAAAAAGACGCTTCTGATAAAACTCTCCATACCATTTTTACTCCCGTGACCATGTCTGCCTTTGTCGTTGCCATAAGTTTTGACATTGTTGACCGGTCGCAACTGACCCCTGTTCTTTAGACGTGCAATTTGATTCATCCCGTTATCCCAGTGCTGCTGACCTAGCTGGTGGTTGTTCTGGGATATTTCCACAAAGTCGTAAATCTCTGGATGATCGAAAGTCTCTCTATGGCTTATATGGTCAAGGTTATGAGGATCCCACATTTCGGTTACGTATACAGATTTTCCATTTTCCGATGCCTTTTTTCTGACATAATCCGACCAAAAGCGACCCCAGTCAGCGGTTACTGAGGTTTCATTGTCTATACAATAGAGAACATTACCATATTTTAAGGTATAGGATAAAATCTTATCAACATACAGCTGCTGATACCACAGTAGTCTCATATTATTACGCTGTTGGGGTACGCTCCAGAAAAAGGGATTATCTGTATAAATAGGATGAGTTGGTATACTGGTAGGAAGGTCAACCCTTACACTGTCATAATTGGAATTATTCTTGGGATTGTAGGGGTTTTGATCCCAGTTGTCGCGGTAGAAATCGAAGGTAGCCCATATTTCCAGTTGTATCACAATCCCCCGGCTGGAAGTTTCCAACAAGAATTTTTCCAATAACAACCAGTAAGTATTATTCCAGCGATCCAGGTCATACAGTCCGGTACTCTGATCGAGGTAAAATGGCCATTGGTTGCCTTCATCCCTTGAAGACATGGTGTTACGCAGGTAATTCCCTCCTACTGATGCCAGCAGATCCAGGTGACTTTCCAGTGCGGTAATCTGGAACAGGTTGTCCTCGATGGAACCTCCTAGCAGCATTGTGGGTTGGCCGTCGACCTCCCAGTATTGAGGATATTGCTTACTGATGGATAGCTCGGTTTGCGCAAAAGCATTAAAGCCAATACAAACGATTACAGACCAGACCAGTACCAAACGGTTTGACATGCTCAAATATATAGAATCTTTAAATACCCACTAGCCTTTTAAATCATCCAAGGCCCTGCCTATTGCGCTTAGGCTCTCAAGATGCATTTCGTTATATTCTCGGGAAATCAAAATACCATCTGCGCCGGCTTCAAATGCCTTGAGTACCGCCTGATAAGTTCTTTGTGGAGGGCTGGGGTTGGCCCTCATCCCCCCTTGGGGTAGATGCCAGGGCACATCTATACCGATTCCAGCATATACCTTGGCTTTTCCAGCTACTCCCTGTACACACCTTTTGGTTTCATTATACACGTACTCGGGTCCTAAACCTTTTTCATTTAACTGGTCCAGTGTTGGCATCTTTGATTTATCATGACCAAATCGAGAATAAAACAAGGCTAAGGCTTGTTCCATGCTCAACTCTTTATTAATACGCTGGCTCATGCGCTCCAATACCCAGTGATGCAGCCTGAGACCAAATATATCGTGGTATAGTATAGGTTTGATAAAGTCTGCAGATGTGGTCATCTCTTGATAACTAACTGCAGCCCGGTAATAGATGTCCCAGCTGGATCGTTGATGATCTACATGTCGGCCTACCTGTGCATCAGGATTTACCGACTTGATCCGGTCATAGATCCCCTGATGTATCTCGTTGTCGGCCTGAAACCATTGATAATTCCAGGACAGTACCTCAGGGTATTTTTGGTATACCCTGTAAACCATGGTAAGGATGCCATCTATGGGAGGTTCCTGGCCAGCCTCCAACCCCTTGATCAACTGGAACAGCTCCCGGTAACCCTGTTTTGCTGCCACTACATCAATACCCATGGCTCTGTTGCGAGCCACACAATGCTCACAAAAACAAGTAGGTATTAAGCCTCTGTCCAGTAAATAAGACAGTGGTCCGGTACGCTCTGCACCATATTGAATTCCATCCAAATGAGGATATTGCCGCATCAGGTCCTCAGCGGTGGCATACAGCCACTCTCTGTAGTCAGGATTATTCCAGCAAGGACCCCTGCCCGGATTTCCGTCTAGGTCTACGGTTAGTACCTGGTCATAATTGGGAATATGTTCTCTGCGGTTGGCGTTTGCTTCCAGCATTCTGGCCTGCAGTTTCATGCCTCTTTTCCGTAACGGCTTCTCTAATTCCTTGAAAAGATCACGATTACCATATTCAAAATCATTGGTGACCTGCTGATGTCTTAGTACTGTATTTCTATAGAGGCTTTGGTCAGATTTAACCCAACGGCGGGGCAAGTTTCTGCTGGTAAGGTCTTTGGTTCCAAAACCGTGATCGGCCATCACCTCAATTGGGCGTTGGTAGCTGGCGTGATAGGTGTGGCTGTAACATACTAAGGTGTTTACCTTGGCCCGCTGCTGCAGTATATCCAGACAATTTTCAATACCCTCATCCAAAATAGCATGAGGCGATATTTGTATCCCCACCCAGGGGCTATCTTCTTTTTTTGAATTTCCTAAGGTTAAATCGGGATAGGCGCTTAGTGCTCCCAGTGCTAAACCCGATTGCTTAACGAATTCTCTTCTTTGCATTTATTAATCTTTGGTTGCTAATTCCACCAGCCAATCCTGTAAAATGGGAGCTGGTTCCACAGTCCACTCCGATATACCACTGAGGGTACCTTTCGGGTATTTATCACCAGTCATGGGGTCAATATAGGTGACGACATAGGTTTTATTGGTATCCAGATTTAGTACCTGATTCTTGATTCCCCAGGGTGCCAGTCCTTTGGGAAAATACATCAATCGGATTTTGCCTGGTATTTCCGCTGCATACGGGCTAAGGACATCGTCTGTTTTATGGGTGCTGATGGAACCGGGGTTTACCTCAAACTGTTGCCAATCGTACTGTTGCAGTATTTTTCTTCCCATGCCCGCATAAAATGAGCCCTTCCACTGATAGGCCTCCTGCCAGGTAAAATTGCCCCAGGTGTGTCCACTGGGTGATGGGCCAAAGAGTTCCTTTTCCGAATTGAACTGCCAGATGGCATCAGCTCCATAGCAATGACCAGCAGCTCCCGATAGCATATTGGTCCAGAAAAGCAGTCTCTGTAATTTGGCGTCACAACCACCCCCAAACATACCTTCAAAGCAAACTTCACCCTGCATCACCGGTTGGTTGGGAAACTTTGATCTGGCCGTATTGAGATGTTTAATAGCTCTGGGGAAGCTATCCCATCCGGAATGTCCAGGTTGAACCATGATCAGATCTAAATGATCAGTGTTGGCAATGGCCTGAAAATTACCAGAGTTAGGGCCGGGATGGGCAGAAATAATCCTATTAAAAGGGTCATGTGTTTTAATGTACGAGGCAATCTCTGACCATCCCTCTCGTTGAAATTGCCGGATGGAGTCTTCGAGGCCCGGCTCTGTTAGGTAATAAATCAGTGTAGTTTCTCCGGCAACCGTCCAGCTTACCGGATAAGCAGCATATCGTGCGATCAAATAATCCCAATAGCGCTTCATATGGTCTAAACCAAACCAGGGAAGGTAGTAGCCCCAGGTTCCCAGTATATTGGGAACCAAACCCTGCTCCACCAGGTGCTGGATCCGCTGATCTACCAGGTCAAAATAGTCAGGATTGATGGTTCCGTAATCTTCAGTAGTGGGGAAGCCTTCAAGGTTGGCACCACGGCGGTCGAAGGGCTTTATATCGCAGGGAAAACCCACCGCTAGCTGTATCACGGAGAAGCCTTTTTGCTGACGGTCAGCGGTCAGCATTTTAAAATCTTCCGGCCAACCCAGTCTGGGGGTCATGCCATGCCACCAGGAATCGGCCAGCCACAAGAATGGGCTGCCATCCAGGTGGGTAATCTTTTGATCTTTTACAGTTATACCTCCCTTTTCGAATAAGACATTATCACCGTA
>JANQPK010000157.1 GCA_028289505.1 Cyclobacteriaceae bacterium | reverse complement strand
GACAATACCCTTGGATATCTGAATGGAGGTATTGCCAGCTGGATAGCCGCCGGACAAAAAACCGAAATGATAGATGAAATTGAGGCCGGTGACTTTGCTGAAGGGTATGATCCTTCATCCATGAATGTTTTGGATGTGCGTAAAAAGAGTGAACATGATTCACAGCACCTACTAGGATCGGCAAATTTCCCTTTAGATTTTATTAACAATAATATGCAAAAGCTGATCAAATCAAATCGCTATTATTTGCATTGTCAAGGTGGGTACCGGTCGTTAATCACCCTTTCAATCCTGAAGGCCAGGGGTTTCAACAATCTGGTGAACGTCCGTGGTGGTTTTGATGCCATCAAAGCTGTAGGTATGCCGGTAAGTCAATTTGTGGAACCTACTACTATGCTGTAAGTTAGTTATGAAGTTTTTAGTATCCTTTATCTTTCTTGCCTTGATTGCTTGTGACAGCCGAAAGCAACAACAGACAAATGAATCCTCAGAGCTGACAGCCTTGGTGCTGGAAGAAGGTGACAGGATTTCAACCCAGGCCCAGATGGCCCTAGGTGGACAGCTTAAGCAAGCTATCACCGCCGGTGGGCCATCACATGCGGTGCAGTTTTGTAATTTATCAGCTGGTCATATACTAGACACCTTATATTCTGGATATGAGCATGTTAAAATAAAACGCACCACAGAAAAATTTCGCAACCAGGCAAATGCACCTTCCGAGACTGAGCGTGATTTACTACAGGAATATCAACAGAAGCTACAGGATAATCTAGTACTTACCCCAGCAGTTACTCACATTGGCGAAACCGCATTACTTTACAGTAAACCCATCATTGTTAATAACCCCCTTTGTTTGAACTGTCATGGATCTATTGAGCAAAATATAGGTAAAGAAACCTACAATATAATAAGCCAATACTACCCTAAAGATCTGGCAGTCAACTATCAAATGGGTGATCTACGTGGAATGTGGAGTATTGAATTTGACCGTGAGGAGCTACTTAAGCTAATTGATTAGTCTCACTATTGGGGAAAATCACCGTTGGTTTAAATGATTTGGCTTCTTCGAAATCCAGCAAGCAATAGGAAACTACGATCACAATATCACCCGGTTGGACTCTTCTGGCAGCAGGACCATTTAGACTAATGGTACCTGAGCCCTTCCCCCCGGTAATCACGTAAGTTTCCAGTCGTTCGCCATTGTTTATGTTCAATACCTGGACTTTTTCACCCTCAATAATGTTTGCGGCAATCATCAAATCTTCGTCGATGGTAATGCTGCCCACGTAGTCCAGATCAGCTCCTGTCACCTTAACCCGGTGGATTTTGGATTTAAGCACTTCTATTTGCATGCCGCAAAAATACTCAAATTTAATCAGAGATTATACCAAAGGTTAAGCGCTGTATCCAATACCAGCCAAAAGATTGTTGGCATTAATCTGCCCAGTAATCTACCACGGTGACATCCTCCAGAATATCTCCTAGCATGGCGGCAAAAGTCTTGTGATCGGGATGTGGAAGATAAATATCACGGCCCTCTTCACTGTCGAAGGTCAATAAGAAACAATGTGTCAGACCTTTGTTTAAACCTTCAGGACTGTTGTTGGTACCCCATTCAAACTCCTTGATTTGGGGTATTTTATCAGGCAAAGCGACGAATGCGTCAATGGCTTTCTCAACCGCCGCAGCATCGGCATCATCCTTGAACTTAAAAAGCACCACGTGCCTTAGTTTTTTGCTTTCTTCAGCAATCACCGGTGATTCCATGGTTTGATTAGACTGGTTAATGACCTCATTATTACTTTGACTGGCGTTCTGACACCCATAGGTTCCAATTAGCACTGTGCACAGCATTATCGCCATTGTTCTTATTTGTTGCATAGTATTCAATTTTTACGGCAATTTAGTTCTTAGCAATTTTTCAGCAAGAATTAGCAATAGTTTTCTTTAGTTGTTTAAGCGGTTATTCATTTATCTGTTACATGGACAGAATAACCCTAGCTAGCTCAATAAGGACTATTTACCTACTTAAATCACCAAGAACTCGTTTTATCCGTTCCACCTGAGCAAATTTCTCAAGAATTAAAAAATCTTTACTCTAACAAAAACCGGTGCTACTCAAGACTTTGTTAAAAAAAGGGATCAAATTTGTATGATTATTCGTTATGCAGCTTAGCGAATACCACTATAGCCGTTAACCATAGCTTGAGAATATTTTTACTTTCTATCACATTTTGCCTGCTACTAACACCATTTTCAGTGGTTTTAGGTCAGCAGATCAAAATCTCAGGTAAAGTAACCGATAGTCGAACCGGTGATCCAATACCTTTTGCCAATATTGTAATTAAAGGCACCACACTAGGTACAAACACTGATTTTTCCGGTAACTACCAAATAACTCTAAATCAGACCGCTGATTCTATTACCGCTACCTATTTAGGCTATCAAGGTCGAACCAAAGCCATTTCTCCAGGGGCCCATGTAATCAACTTCCAATTGTTTGAAACCGCAAAAAATCTAGACGAGATGGTTTTCGTTGCTGAGGAGAATCCCGCTTTTGCCATCATGAGAAGTGTAGTCAAGAATAAAAAGAGCAATGATAAACGCAGCTTAAGTGCTTATCAATATGAAAGTTATACCAAAATTGAGGTAGACCTGGACAACCTCAGTGATAAGTTTAGAGAACGTAGGCTGGTGCAGAAAGTCAAACAGGTGATTGACAGCGTTGATCAAATAGCTGGCGAAGATGGGGAAGCGATTTTGCCCCTATTCATCTCCGAGTCAATCTCTGACTTTTATTTCAGGGGAAAACCTCAGCTAAAAAAAGAGTTCATTCAAAAAACCAAAATTAGTGGCGTAGGTATTGAAGATGGAACGCTGGTTTCCCAGATCATTGGATCTACCTTCCAGGAATATAATTTCTACCAGAACTGGCTGAAAATATGGAATAAGGAATTTGTTTCTCCCATTGCTGATGGTTGGAAGGGATACTATGATGTTTTTCTAATGGATAGTTTGTCTGTTGATGGGCATTTCTGTTACCGGATCGATATCTACCCCAAACGGTCTGGCGACCTTGCCTTTAATGGTTCCTTGTGGATTACCAAAGATGGTTTTGCCATAAAGCAGGTAGACCTGTGGGTAGACCATGTTACCAACCTGAATTTTATCGAAAAGTTACGCATACAACAGGAATTGGAACCTTCCTCAGCTGGCCCTTGGATACCAGTTAGAACCAGGGTTTTAACGGATTTCCAGTTGTTGAAGGAATTTGGCTTCAAACAGGAAATGACCGGTTTACTGGCCAAATTTTATATTTCCAACCGTGAAATACAGGTCAACACTCCACAACCCATACGTTTTTATGATCAAAAAATTGAGATGGCTGAAGACGTTAGGATACCCGATGATTTATTTTGGGAGCAGAATCGCCACGATCCTTTAAGCTCCACCGAGAAGAATGTCATGATCATGATAGATACTATGAAGCAAATACCTCCGGTAAAGCGCGCCACCGATCTAGTCACCTATATCGGCTCCGGATATTTTGACCTCGGCAAAAAATTTGAAGCAGGCCCCTACCCCTTGTTCTATGCCAACAACAATGTTGAAGGCAGCAGGTTCAGATTTGGAGGTCGTACCAGCATTGACTTTAGTAATAAATGGATTTTTAAAGGCTATTTGGCCTACGGTACTAGAGATGAGGAATTTAAGTATGGTGCAGGGGTTGACTATATCATATCTCGAAAACCCTGGACTGAAATAGGGTTTTACAGCACCAGAGATATACAACAAATTGGGTTGACCGTCGATGATATTTTTGGACAAGTCAGGCTTATCGCTTTTGAGACATTTTTCAGAAATCTGGATTACCAAACTCCATATTCTTTACGTGAAAATAGAATACAGTTTAAGAAAGAGCTCCATCGGGGCTTGAATCAGAAAATAATATTGCGCAATCGTCAGTATCAGCCCATTGATCTCGATTCTACATTCAATTACGCTTATCGCTTGGACCCAGCATCAGAGGCCTCCGATCTTAGGCAAGATTTTCGAACCACCGAGCTAACGCTGGAAACCAGGTATGG
>JANQPK010000128.1 GCA_028289505.1 Cyclobacteriaceae bacterium | reverse complement strand
AAAGATACCAGCTAGATGGAATTGATATTGACTGGGAATATCCAGGTCTTGGTTATGCAGGGATTAAAGCCAGGCCGGAAGACAAGCATAACTTCACCTTATTATTTAAAGAACTGCGTCAAGCATTGGATACGTTGGATAGACCACAGATCCTGACCTTTGCAGCTGCTGGGTGGAAACGCTACTACCAGCACATCGAGTTATTGGAGGTCCTGAAGTTTGCCGATTTCGTTAACATTATGACCTATGACCAAATAGGGGCTAATACTCCTTTCACTGGGCATCATACTGCATTAGGTTGGATTACCGAGGAACATATTAAAGACACCCCATTTAACGCTTTGGTGCAAGAAAGAAAAGAAAGAAGTCAGGAGATGGGTTATACCTGGGAGCCTCGGTCGGTAGAGAACATTATTGATTTTTGCTTAAAAGAAGGGGCCAGCCCTGAACAATTAATTGTTGGTGCTGCATTTTATGGAAGGGCCTGGAAAGGTGTTCACCCAGAGCAAAACGGACTCTATCAACCTAATGGCGGATCCTATATCGGGTGGTCGGCCTATGCTCAAATCAGAAGAGAGTTTGAGACCGATCCCAACTACCAGCGATACTGGGATCCTATTGCCAAAGCACCTTATTTGTACAACCGCAAGGATAGTATCTTTATTTCTTACGATGATACCGTATCGGTAAAATTGAAAACACAATACGCCTTGGATAAAGGACTAGGTGGTATCATGTTCTGGGAACTTGGGAATGACACAAAAGAAGAGAACGGCCTTTTAGATGCCATATATGAGCAGAACCGCAACAATTCCCATTAAAATATGTGAAAATATCCAACCCCTGCATAGGTTATAAATTGCACCGTATTAAAGTACACAAAGCACTGGTACCGGCTTACGCTATAAAGGTTAATGGCAATTGTGGTTGTAGGCTTCTACTACTTGCCAAACCTTTTTCAGCTCTGAATTCTTTATCTTTTTGGCAAGCTCAAGACAGTCCGTAAAATATCGTTGTAGCAACTTTTTTTTCAATCCTATTATTCCCTGGTCTGCTCGAATGAAATATTGGTCGTTTGCCTTTTTAAGTAAGGCCATTGACCACAATTGGCTATCTCCCTGGTCAAACCATTCCAGTTGGTAATGACTCAATCTTCCGATGCTGATAACCCTTAAAAAGTAGTGATCGCCTTGTTTGGAATCGATGTTGTATCGCGGATTTACTAGTGAAACTGAAGGAAAGGTTTGAGGAGGTTGATACAGCCAGAAACTTTGGTACTTATTACCATTAATTCGAAAAGATGAGATGCTTTCTGGTTTGTATTTTTTTGTTTTCCCATTGGCATTGGTAAGTCTAACCTTCTTATAAAAATCTCGATTCACCGCATTCTCTTTAATATAAGCCACCGTACCGTATAGACTATCACCAATGCTAAGCACGATGTAGTCCGACTTTGAGTTATACTGAGCCTCTAACCGTAGATATTGTGAAAAAAGTAGGGTGGCAATAATTATAGTTTGCTTGGTCATGCTTTTTACAAAGTGATGTCATCACTGCTGATTGGAGCAAGAACTGCACCAGAGTCAGTTTTGCTTGGCACCAAGTTAATAACCTAATTTCTAATCTCTTCAAGCGCAGCCTCGATGATAGTATCAATTCCGTTGAGAATATCGGTAGTATCCAGCGTCACGTACAGATCAGGGGGAACACCAGACTCAAAATTATATCCGTCAACCAGGGTTCCGATGGTGGAGGAATAGTTGCATGCCCAACCATTTGGCAGCTCGAATCCTGCGGGTACTCCGCTTCCGCCTCCGGTGGTATCTCCCATCAGCGTCACTTCTGGGATTCCCTTGGTAGCTGCCGAGAAGTAGCTGCCAGCACTGTAGGTTTTCCGGTTACACAGCACCACTACCTTGCCGGGGAAGGCAGGATCGTCATTATTAGGATCCAGAAATATCTTTTGTGGTGGATCAAAGTCATTCTTTCCCGGCCCACTTTTTCTCTGTGAAGTATAGATGTGTGTCCGGTTATTTATCATTCGAGATAGCATCAGTAGCCCATTCTCAGGATTACCTCCTTCATTATCCCTCACATCAATGATCACTCCTTTTACCCCAACTTGGTTAAAACGGTTGATTACGGTGTCAAGCTCCCAGTCATTGATAGGCTGAACGAAGCTTCGGTAGTAGATGTAACCTACATCATCTAAAATCTGATTCTGAAGGAACCCAGTAAATCGGAAATCCTTTAGATAATTTCTCTCTACCAACGCATAGTTGAAATTCGGTGGTGTATTAAGATACGGGTAGTATCTAGAAATATCTTGCTGAGCTCTAAGGTTGGTGTGACCATCTTCTAGTGCATTTAGCATTTCCGCCATAATATCAAACAACCGGTGATTGGGGGTAAATTCATCTACTTGAGGTCGGTACTGGGAGTAGACGGAGTCCCAGTCGATATTTTTGAATTCAAACAGCGAGTAGCGCTGGTTCATATTTGTCCATAAATACTCGAAATTGTTGACAGGGTCATTGGTTTGATCTTGCTCGAAGAAGACCTCCTCACACCCAATTGTGGTGCCAACAACGAGACCAACAAATAGTATGTTTTTAAGGTATTTCATCTAAAGTCTGGTGAATAAAGTGAATAGAAAAGAGTGCCCCCCATATTGGACCCTCATGGGATCCTGGTAGCTGTAGTATTCCCATCTGTAAGTAAACTTCAGAAAATTCTCACCCCTGATGGGAAGGGAAAGATCCAATTGTGTCTTAAACCTTGGAAAATCCCAAACCCCCGTCCATTGACTTGCCGGAGTACTGGTGAGACTAGAAATAAAATCAGTTTCATGGTCAAGAAAGTCCGGCACCCCGGAAAATTCAGGACGGATGATGTACACGATCACCGGGAAGTTCAAACTGAAATTAATATCAGCCTTCTTTCTCCGGGTTTTAATGGTTCTGCCAATTCTGCCAGAAAATGATAATGGCGAAAGTGCACCATCATAATTGATCTGACTATTGTCCCATCTTTGGTTGTATCGTGCATTTATCAGCAAGAAGGCAGAAGCACCAAGGTAGGTAGTGTATTCCCCAGGGGAAATAGACAGCACTTTATGCATCCACAGGTAGTTGATGTCACCCCAGTAAAGGGTCAACCTGGGTTCACTATATCTGGCTCCATAATTGGAAACATTGGCATCCTCGGTTTTTAGCCCTCCAATAACAGACTCAAGGTTGACCTCCTGTATGGACCTGGGTTTGTAACGCTGGTAATTGAATCCAAACATGATGTTAGTCCCCTGATACCGCACAGGCATTACTAGGTCATCTTTTACTTTCATTGATGACAAGCCAGCTGTCAGTCCCAGGTAGCTGCGATTGGTATCATCCTGAGAGATGGAAGTAAGCGGGAAAAGAATAATTATCGAGACTAGAAGGTTTGGTAGTAGCCTTGGGAGATTTTGGCTCATAGGGAATATGCTGATTAACTCAAGATTTATTGATTACACCTCAAAGTGTGTAAATCCAGCAGAAAGGTTGTATGAGATGTGATTTAGGATCTGCATTAAGTGGCTGTACTAACATCAGGTGGGGTACCAGCTATGGGATGAATGTAAATTTTAACCCTTTATGGTCCTCGGGTTGAAGGTTAAATGCAAGCTTCTTATTCAATCCATTAAAAAACAGATAGGCCAGTCTTGGTGGTAAAATGTCCCAAGAACTTCATTCCACGATAAGAATTTCCTTTTTTATTGAGCCTTGGACTCCATACCGCGATGGAAAAATGTTCAGGATGGACTGCCACGATCCCACCGCCTACACCACTTTTCCCAGGCAATCCAACTCGAAAGGAGAATTCTCCGGCCTCGTCGTAGAATCCGCAGGTTTGCATTATGGCGTTTATCCTTTTGCTTCTTTGGAAAGTCAGGTGCCTTTTATGGTTGATCGGATCAATTCCATCGTTGGCCAGAAATAGGAATGCCCTGGATAATTCTGTGCAGGTCATTTCTATTGAGCACATGAAAAAGTAAAGATCTAACACTTCATCAATCTCATTTTCAATATTATTAAATGCCTTCATCAGGTTTATCAGAGCGGTATTTCGGTAGCCCACCGCCTTCTCCGATTCTGCCACTTTTTCATTGCCGCATGCTTGGGTAGTTCCAGTTAGTCCATGAATAAACCTCAAAAATTCCTTTTTCGGATTCTGAAAGGTGGAAAGCAGCATATCGCATATCACTATGGCGCCAGCATTTATCATGGGGTTTCTGGGTAAACCCTGGTCATATTCCAATTGAACTAATGAATTGAAAGGGGTGCCTGAAGGCTCTACACCAACGCGCTTCCAGAGATCTTCACCCCGTGCATTATAAGCCAGGGCCAAAGACAACACCTTAGAAATACTCTGTAACGAGAATTTGGTGTGATGATCACCAACCCCAAAAGAATCACCTGCTATGGTATGCAGGTGAACACCAAATTGGTTAGGGTTGATATTACCTAACTCAGGAATATACTTGGCCACCTGACCAATATTCTCCAGGGTAAGGATCTCTTTATAAACTGATTCCAGAATTTCTTGATAGTTGCGTGTATTTGCCATCAGATTATAACCGACCAAAAGCTAAAACCAGCAGTAATATAATGGTCTGTCAGCAGCAATCATCCGCACAGCCTAACTTTTTGGTATGCGCTTTCTCGAATGCCTCTTTGCCTTCGCGGTATGCATACCAGGCAATCCCCAAACTTCCTGCTGCGTCGATATAAGGTACTTTAAATACTTGGTAAATCAGGCTTGACCCCAGAAGAATAAAGGATAGGTAGAAACAGGTTTTGGTGCATTTGGCATCAGAAATGATAGGGTCACTTTTTAAACTGTGACCTACTTTCAATTTTTGAGTATAGAGAAAGTACATGGTAAGAATGGAAACAATAGAAATAATGATTCCCACCTTAGTGGTTTCAGGATTAGACTGATAGATAATGGAAAGCACTACTCCCAAAATGAGCCCAGCCACTAATATATAAAAGGCCCATCCGGTGATCTTTAGCGCGGTAATTTCAAACTGATCATGGCTATCTATCGGTTGCTTTTTCATTCTCAGGATCATATGCGCTATGCCAATACCTGAAAGCACCTCCACAAAACTGTCCATGCCGAATCCAAATAAGGCTAGAGTGTCGTCCGATGAGCCAAAATAGGTGCTGGCACTGCCTTCTATCAGGTTATAAAAGATGGTTATTAAGCTAAGGGTAAATGCAACATTAAGCGAGTTCATGTTCTCTCAAACTTCAGTGGCTACCTCAGTGCCTTCAATAACCGCTTGCTGTCCATATACTGAAAGTACCGGGCGGTTACTTTAAAATCCAGGTCTAAAACCACCAGGGTAGGAGGGGCAAACTGACCTTCCCTCAGGGCCAGTAACTGTGCAATTTGATGTACTGGCGTTCTGGATTTTCCAAGCTGATCATTCACAAAAGTACGGCTGCCAAATGTGATATCGGCTTCACTCTCTGCATCGAAACGAACCGCGTAGTAGTCTTGGTTGAGGAGGTTGATTACATCAGGTTTGGTAAACACCACTTTATCCATTTTACGACAGTAAGTGCACCATTTGGTGTAGAAATCAATGAAAACTTTTTTTGGCTTGATGCTAAGGGAATCTTCCAGTTGATCGAAGGTGAGCCAATGCACCGATCCCATCTGTTGTGCGCTCAAATCTGCACCAGAAAATAACCAAATGGCTAGGAGTAATCCTACAATTACAAAAGGCTTGCGAATCAATACAGGTTACCAATTTTTATTGAAAAGAATACCGAACGTGGTGCTGCAGGTCCATAGATGAAGTCAGAATCACGCTCTGGTCCGGAATCGAACTCTGGTTGATAACTATTAAAGATATTGCGCAAACCTCCACTCAATTCCAAATTAAAATCCTCAGATACCTCAAATCGATAACTAGCCTTAAGATTCACATCAAAGAACGGATCGGAATCGAGCAGATCGGGTGATCCATTTGCCCCGACTACCCGCGGTACGATCATAGAACCCGTGTAGGTTCCCGTCAGGTCAAGTTTAAAAGCCGGTGACACCACAAAGAACGAGGTAAAGTAACCATACAGGTTGGGGTTTCTAACGAACTCATCCACGGTTATGGCATCTTCACTGCCGTCTTCGGGCTCAAAGATTACTTGCTCTTCATCATAATTAGATTGTTGGGCGGTACCTCCAAGTTGGAAAGAGAATTTATTTGAAGGAGAGTAGCCTGCCTCGAAGTTTACTCCGGAGACTGTGGCACCTTCGCCGTTCACCACTTCTTCTAAAATAATGTCACCTATGTCACCCCGACTTACCGTGGTAAAGGGGTTTTGTAACTGAGTGTAGAAGCCCTCAACCAGGAAGTTGAATTGTGTCAATCCTTTAATTCTGGTGTAGTTAAAGGACCCGGTAAAGGCATTGGAAGTTTCCTTATCTAAATCTTCCGAAAGCAGCACAAAAACCTGGTCTCCTCCTGCGGATGAAATATGAAGGTCTTCGTTAAATGCCTGCGGCGCTCGGAATCCGCGAGCATAACCACCTCTGAATTGCAGATTTTCATAGATTTGATATAGAATAGTGGCTCGTGGACTGAATACCCCTAGGTTGACGTCTGTAGTTCTTTCTTCATCCACTACCGAGTAGAATCCATCGATATTAGAGATATCATATCTACCACCCAGTAACGCTGTAAATCGCTGACTTGGCTTCCACTCATACTGAGCAAAAAAACCGGTGGTGTTTACGTCTTGGTCAACCAAGCGGTTATAACCTGCAATTTCGTCCTCGGTACGATTTGCTTGATTTTCAACCCCTACAGTTAGCACATCATTATTATTGAAATAATGGTTATACTGACCTCCCAACACCACCGCACGATCATTGGTTAATCCGTAGGCATTAATAGCCAGGGTACTATCCTCGGCAGTTCTTCCACCACCTAACCCGCCATAATAACTGTCACGCTCTGTATTTTGACCTGAAGCGTAAAAGGTGAATTGACCTCGGTTGTTTTTAGTCTTTTGTTCATAGGTGATACCCCCTATAAGGGTATTGTGGTCAAGTTCTTCGGTAATATCGGTAAAATGAGGGGCTAGTTCCAGACGGTCGCCACCCCTGCGGTATTCTTCCAATGCACTAAAATCTAAAGTGATTTTACTTTTATCTCCTGGTTTGAAAAAAGCTTTTACCCCCAGCACGGTATTTTCTAATTGCACCAGTTCGGTGAAACCATCACCATTAGCATCATAGCTGTCGCGGTGGCGGCTCATGCCGTAAATTGTGACCCCGCTGGTTAGGGATTCATTAACTATAGAGCCATTAATGTTAAAGGTTTGGTCCAGTGCATCCCCATCTATAAGAGCAGTGTTCGAACGTATCTCCCAGGCATTTTCTACCGGATCCTTGGTGATGATATTAACCGTACCTGCAATAGCATTTGACCCGTAAAGAGCGGAACCTCCACTTCTCACCACTTCCACCCGCTCTATGATATTCGAAGGTATTTGATCCAAACCGTAGACCCCATTTAAGGCGCTGAAAACAGCGCGACTATTAATTAGAATTTGGGAGTAGGCGCCTTCAAGACCGTTCAGACGTACCTGGGTAAATCCGCAGTTCTGGCAGTTGGTCTCTACCCGTACTCCAGGTTGGAAATTAAGTCCGTCAGATGCAGTAATAGACTGGGTAGCATTAAACAGTTTATTATCGATTACCCCTACCACCACCGGATTATTGGCCCTGTCTTGTTGGTAACGGGTGCCTGATACTACGGCAGCGTCCAGGTTTAAAGCATCCTCTCTTAGGG
>JANQPK010000121.1 GCA_028289505.1 Cyclobacteriaceae bacterium | reverse complement strand
GATTGAACTTGGAGCATAACCTGGAGAAGCTAAAGCGATATCCATGGCTCAAAGAGATTCCCGAGAACCACCGTCAGGTCGACTTTCAGGCTTGGTTTTATTATCAGAAGAAGGCACTTGAAGCACAGCGTATTTACAATACCCGAAGAAACTTTCGACAGTATTTCAACGCATCCCAATTGACTTACCCCGAGCTTAAGAAGTTGCTTGAATCCTTACTGAAAATTTTAAAAGGACTCCCAGAAAAAAAGCAAAAATGGCTGCAGTACCTCTTGCCCAAGCAGGTAAATTCCATTATCAATGATCCATCAATGCGCGACGGACTAAAGGATTCTTTAAACAAGGAGTTTGAGAACTTGTGTCAGTTTGATTCACTGCAGGCATCTTTTTCTTCGGATGAATCTTCGGTTGTGTCCAAGATCTACGAATACCGGGAAAAGCATACGGAGGTAGATGTGCTTCAACTGTTAGATAATAGCTTAAAACTGGCCTGGATTGAGCACATTGAGACTAAGTATCCGGTACTACGGATTGTTTCCTCTTTGAAAATGGAACAATTGGAGCAGGAATATCGCGAGCAAGTCGAACTGAAATTTGAAATCAGCCAACAAATATTACTGTTAAAACTCCGGGAGAATGTTTACAAGGATGTAAAATACAATCGACTGAATAACATGATCTCCTACAGAGATCTACGGCACCAGGTCTCTAAAAAGAGAAGGATCTGGCCGATTCGAAAGTTGATTTCGCATTTCAAGCAAGAGTTGTTTACACTTATTCCATGCTGGTTAGCCAGTCCGGAATCTGTTAGCGCAATAACTCCCATGTATGAGCTGTTCGATTTAGTAATTTTTGATGAGGCATCACAATGTTTTGCAGAGAAGGGGATACCGGCGATTTACAGAGCAAAACAAGTAGTGATTACGGGAGATAGGCAACAGCTGACACCTAATGACCTTTATATGATCAGGTGGCAGGAGGAAGATCCTGAAGAAATTGAGTTGGAAATCGACTCATTGCTGGATTTGGCCAACAAGTATTTGCCCCAAGTTCATCTACAAGGTCATTACCGATCCAAATCGTTGGATCTAATAACTTTTTCCAATCAGCACTTTTATCAAGGCAAGTTGAGGATGCTGCCAGATTTTGAGGTGTTAAGGCAGCAAGAACCGGCAATCAGTTATTTGAAGATAAACGGTAGTTGGGAGAAAAATGTCAATCAAAATGAGGCCATGGAGGTAGTCATGCTAATTGATAAAATCAGGGTTGAGTCTCCTGAAAAATCAATCGGTGTGGTGACTTTCAATATTCAACAGCAACAATATATTATGGAGTGCTTGGAGGATCGAGCCTCTCAATCAGAGCAACCCCTGCCATCTAGTTTAATCGTAAAGAATATCGAAAATGTTCAAGGTGATGAGAAGGATATTATCATATTTTCAATTGGGTATGCTCCTGACAAAAATGGTAAGTTCAGTATGAATTTTGGCAGTTTAAATGCTGCGGGAGGGGAGAATAGGCTAAATGTAGCCATCACCAGAGCCCGGGAAAAGGTGTTTATAGTATCCAGTATCACGCCCGGGGATCTTAAAGTAGGAAGCAGTAAGAACAAAGGTCCTAAGTTGCTAAAAGAATATCTGACCTATGCCTGGGAAGTATCTGAGGGTGTCACACATTACTTACCCACCGTTGAAGGTGAATTCAGGAGCCATTGGTATCTGAAAGAAAGATTAAAAGAAACCTTTAAAAACGGTACCCATTCGCTACAGGAATCATTACCTTTCGCAGATCTAGTGATTTGTAAAGCTGACGAATACGTAGGATTGATCCTAACCGATGATGATCATTATCATCAAAGCATTTCTGTCAAAGATTCACATGTATACACTCCCCTGATACTTCATGAAAAAGGCTGGAAATTCATGGGATTGTTTAGCCGTGAATATTGGATGAATCCAGATGAGACCAAGGCACAAATAGAAAGGTTTACGGTTAAAGCTGAATGACCATCGATGGTGTTGGATCACCTCAAATAACCCCGAACTGTGGGATTTTGATTTATTTTTTAGGATTTCGCAAAATAATCTGATCACCGGAGTATTAGGACTATTTTATGATGAATGATTAATAGGATTTAATGGAATTGCCTTAAATATGGACAAAATTAATTCCTTAATTATTTTTAGATTTTTTTGGGCTTATCCAAGAGTGCAATAATTTGATTGCTGACAGTTAAAGGGTTATATTCAATGTGTACAATGTGTTGGATTAACTCATTTTCCCTCTCACCAGCAAGAAGGATCAACAGATCGTTCTTGTTTTTTTTATATCTGCTTCCTTGCTGGATTTGTGCCATTCCGGTGATTGCTCAAACTTCCGATCAGGAGATAGACCAGGATAGCTTGAATTACTATTTGCAGATTGTGGAGCAAGGTGAGCAACAGGTGGGAAGAGCCTTGGCAAGCATCGGGTACTTATACCAGAAGGCTGGACGGTACAATTCCGCCATCGGGTATTACAATCGGGCACTATCTCTACTAAATGATCATCGACAAAGCCTAGAGCTAGCTAAAGTTCACTCCGCCTTGGGTGTTATTTATGAGTTATTTGGTGATAATGCCGAGCCAACCAGGTACTACAGGCTCGCACGCAATGAATACCTAAAATCCTCCAGGATCATAGAACAGTTAGGGGATAAGACCATGCAAATGTCAATTACCCAACACCTTGCAGATATTGCAACCAAGCGTGGTAACCTCCGTGGTGCTTTGACCTATCAAAATCAGATTATAAAAAGTTTGACCCGTTTGTACAATGACTCCCTACAGCGCCAGTCGGAAAGCTTTAATGATCTGCTCAACCAAGAGATTGCATCTTCCACAGATACCGTGTACGTGGAAGTCGAAGGTGATAAGAGACAGATGACCAGAACCGTGCCATTGACCGACTGGAGGCATTTTGTCATTCTATTCTTGGCCATTGCCGTTTTAATAGGTTGGTATAAGTTGCGTGATCAACAAATGACTGTAAAGAATCTGCAGGAGGAGATCTTTAATGTTCGAAAGGTTCGACAGCAGCTGGGACAGCAAAAGGAAGAATTGCAAAATCTGAATATCAAGCTTACCCAAACAGAAAAAGAGCAACGAAAGTCGAACCAATCTAAGGATAAAATATTCTCTATCATTGCGCATGATCTTAGGAGTCCCATAAACAGTATAACTGGTTTATTGAACATTCTGTCAGCTAAGATGCCTTCCATAGGAGATATCGAATTGAGGAAACTGGTGGGTGACGTTTCTGAGGCAACTGATCGCCTGACTTATTTTCTTGATGATTTACTGAAATGGTCAATGTCTCAGATGTCTAGTCTGAAGCCAGAAATTGAAAAGGTAGACTTCAAAAAGATTGTTCAGGAAAACTATGCGCTAGCTAAGCCCAGACTTAAAGAAAAGAATATTCATTTCAGAGCTTCGGTGCCTGATGGTGTTGAGGTTTATGCCGATAGCAACATGTTGCGACTGATCTTGCGAAACCTGATCAGCAACTCCATCAAATTCACCCGTCAGGATGGTTACATAGCAGTAAGCTTAAAGCGGGGGGGTCAGGGATTCTCGGTTATTAAGGTCTCAGATGATGGCATTGGAATGAGTGATGAAAAATTACAAGGATTGTTTGAATTCAAGGGAAGTGGTATAAACGGAGGCACTGAAAGCCAGGGTACAGGTTTAGGGTTGATGCTTTGTAAGGAGTTTGTGGAAGCGAACGGTGGTGAAATTGAAGTTACCAGTAGGCTTAGTGAGGGTACCGTATTCTCCATTAAGTTACCCAACTATCCACCGGGGAATATCGAGGCCTAGCCACTAACGGCTTTGCCCTGGTTCCGGAGTATCCCCAGCGATTTCAACCCGCAATCCCATACTCATAATCAAAGGCAAGGAGTCCTGTCGCATAAACTGCTGAATTTTGAAGCGATACCAGCCAGTTTTCGGGAATTGCTGATCAGCGATAGCCAAAATTCGATGGTCAAAAATATCCCCCAATCCATCTCCCAGTGGCTTGCCTGTCACAGGATCAAAGAGATCCATATTTTGCAGTGCTTTGGAAAGGATGTTACCCAAAGAGTCTTCCAGTGTATACTGAACATACAAATTGTGATAGGGATAGGAATTTGAGTTCCGCACATTATAGTGCAGATTGTAAGATTGTTGGACATCTTTGATTTCAAACTCAAACTCAGCGATGCTATCGGCCAGCCATAGGTTTTCCGGAAAATCCAGGTTCCGCTCATAAACTCTGTTTGGATCAGCACAACCAACCAAAACCAACAAGACTAAACAGTATGCAACCAGGGTAATGGGAATTTTACCTACCACGAGGTTTTTTCTTTTTCTTGGCCCTTTTTTTGGATCTATACTTTTTATCAATTCTTTCTAACTCCTTATTTATTGCTGCAAAATGTGTTTTACCATTTGTAGCTTCATTTGATTCAAGTGTTTCAGGGGTAATATTACGGGCATTCAGGGCCATGATTTCTTTGACTCTCTCGCTAGATACTGGATGCCAGGTATTCTCTTTTTCATAACCAAACCAAAGTATCTTCCTGAAGATATCGGTTTTTTGCAACTTAGCAGCTCCTTTTTTAGTCAGCAAGGGCCCTTTCAGCTTTGGTATATCTGTCAGGGCATCAAGGTAAGTATCCAACTCATAGTTAAGGCAGCATTTTAGTCTCCCGCATTGGCCTGATAACTTACTGGGGTTCAGACTTAGGTTCTGATATCTGGCGGTAGCTGTAGTGACACTTTTAAAATCTGTTAACCAAGTAGAACAGCATAGTTCCCTGCCACAAGATCCAATGCCTCCTAAACGACCCGCTTCTTGTCTGAGGCTTATTTGTCTCATTTCCACTCTTATTTTGAACTCGCTGGCCAATACCTTAATCAGCTCCCGGAAATCTACCCTTTCATCGGCAGAATAGTAAAATGTTGGCTTTGAATTGTCCGCCTGGTACTCCACATCCGACAACTTCATACCTAATGACATGTCTTTAATGATATGGCGGGTTCGCTTTAGAGTGGGTTTTTCTCTCTTTCTTACCTCCTGGTATTTCTCAAGATCGCGAGCATTTGCCAGGCGATATATTTTACGGATATTTTCATCGTTTTTGACCTTCTTTTTCTTCATCTGTAGCCTCACCAACTCCCCCTGTAATGAAATATAACCCAGGTGGTGTCCGTTGGGGACATCTACAATTACTGCATCTCCTGTGATTAAATCCAATCGGTCATAGTTGCGAAAGAATTCTTTCTTTCCACTTTTAAATCTGACTTCGACCACGTCGAATACTTCAGATTGGGGCATTCCCATATTGGAAAGCCAATCAAAAACATTGAGTTTGTTACATCCACCTGTAAGGCAGCCACCGTTGTTCTGACAACCAGCAACCTTATCTCCATTGGATACACAAGAACCGCACTCCGACATCTTTAGGTTTATATAACCGGTAATTTACAATTTTATGCTACTCAGATGAAGTTTCTACCGCTTTGTTTGGCCATTGCAGCAAATCCTGCCCTATATCGGTTCTGTAGTAAACGTCCTTCCAATTAATTCCATGAACGGTTTGATAGGCTGACTTAACTGCTTCAACCGGATGCTCACCATAGGCTGTAATCGCCAGTACTCTACCGCCATTAGTGACCACCTGATCCTGAAGGTACCTGGTACCCGCATGAAACACCATGTTATCCGACACCTTATCCAGTCCATTAATCGGAATTCCCTTTTCATATTTGCCGGGATATCCACCCGAAACCATTACCACGGTGCAGGCACTTCTACTATCCAACTCCAACTGCACTTGATCCAAGGTGCCCTTTGCAGTACTCCACAACATTTCCACGAGATCACTGGAGATTCTAGGGAAAACCACCTGAGTTTCGGGATCTCCCATACGGGCATTGTATTCGATTACCATAGGTTCATTTTTGACGTTGATAAGTCCCAAAAAAATAAATCCACGGTACTCAATTCCCTCGGCTTTTAATCCATCTATAGTTGGAATAACAATTCTGGTTTCAACTTTATCCATGAATTCCAAATCAGCAAATGGAACCGGTGACACAGCCCCCATTCCACCAGTATTGGGTCCGGTATCATTTTCACCAATTCGTTTGTAGTCTTTTGCAGAAGGTAAAATTTTGTAGGAGTTGCCATCGGTCAGCACAAATACCGAAATTTCAATACCTTCCAGAAATTCCTCAACCACAACTTTAGTTCCGGCTTGTCCAAACTTTGATTCTAATAGCATTTCCTTAAACACGGTGCAAGCTTCATGTTGGCTCTTGCAAATGATCACTCCCTTCCCGGCTGCCAGACCATCGGCCTTAAGTACCACCGGAATCTGCTGTCTTTGGATGTATTCAAGGCCTTCCTGGATTTGGGTGTGATCAAAGGTGGTATAGCCTGCGGTAGGGATTCCATATTTGAGCATGAATCGTTTGGCAAAGTCTTTACTACTCTCCAATTGAGCACCTATTTTACTGGGCCCCACCAGCGGAACATCACGAATATCTTCCCTTTGTTCGAAATAGTCCTTAATACCCAGGGCTAATGGGACTTCAGGGCCTACAATTACCAGCCCCACTTCATTTTGGACCACGAAATCACCGATTTCTGGAAATGCCGTGGGCTTAATATCCACATTTTCTCCCAACGCTGCGGTGCCTGCATTACCAGGAGCAATGAAAAGTTTATCACAATTAGGGCTCTGGCTGATTTTCAAAGCAAATGCATGCTCACGACCTCCGGAACCTAGAATAAGGATATTCATACTTGGTGACTTCTTGGATTTAAGTTTAAGTTAGTTTGCGTATTCTGAGAGGAATTTGATGCGCATTAGTCGTAACTCCTCTTCCGAGAAGTCTTCATCTTCAAGTTCCTCAAGAGCGGTAGATATGCTATCGGATTCTGCGCTTAAAAAGTAATCATAAAGCTCATCCTGCCGATCGTCATCCATTATTTGTTCCACATAGTAATCCAGATTGAGTTTTGTACCAGAATAGCAGATCTGTTCTATTTCTCCCAGCAGGTCTTCCATTTTCATACTCTTGGACTCTGCTATTTCTTCCAGGTCTACCTTCCGATCAATTTGCTGAATTATATAGATTTTATTTTTTGATTTATTAACGGCTGATTTAATCACTACATCCGATGCTGTAGTAATATCATTTTCAACAACATATTTTTTGATGGCATCTATAAAGGGCTGTCCGAATTTATTCACTTTACCCCTACCCACACCATTGATCTGTGAAAGCTCTTCCCGGGTGGTTGGATACACAATAGCCATTTCTTCCAGAGAAGGATCCTGGAATATTACATAGGGGGGAAGTCCTTTCTGTTTGGCTATTTTCTTCCTTAAACCTTTTAATAGTTCAAATAGGGTGGCATCGTATGAACGAGTGGTAACTGCTTCATCCGTGATATCTGGTTCCTCTTCAGATCCGTAGTCGTGATCTTTTGAAAGGTACAATGCATGTGTTTCCCCAAGGAAGGCTTTTCCTTTATCGGTGAGTTTGATAACTCCAATTTGTTCCACGTCCTTTTCCAGAAATCCCAGCATCATACACTGACGTAGAACTGAATTCCAAAACTCCATGCTGTGCTCATTACCTGAACCAAAAACTGGTAAGTCAAAGTGCTTATAACTTTGCACATACTGACTTTTAATTCCGGTAATGACGTGGGTTAGGTGTTTCAATCCAAATCGCTCTTCGGTTTGCTGCACGGCTTTTAGCGCTGTCAGGGCATAGTCCTTACCTTCAAATTCTTCTTTTGGATATCGGCAGTTATCACACCATTTATTTTCCTTGCAATACTGTTCTGTATAAGATTCCCCGAAATAGTGCAAAAGTTGCTTCCTCCGACAGACCGATGATTCAGCATAGGATGCCATCTCTTCTAAAAGGAGTTTAGCATTCTCTCGTTCAGTTACTGGTTTATCCTTATTGAATTTCTCCAGCTTAATAATGTCATTGTAACTGTAGAACATCAGACAATTTCCCTCAAGGCCATCTCTTCCTGCTCTACCGGTTTCTTGGTAATAGCCCTCCAAAGATTTTGGGGTGTCGTAGTGCACCACAAACCTCACGTCGGGTTTATCGATACCCATTCCGAAGGCGATGGTAGCCACCACCACATGAATTTCTTCATTAAGAAAATCATCCTGGTTTTTGATTCTAATGCTGCTGTCCAGGCCGGCATGGTAGGGAGCGGCTTTAATATCGTTCACTTTAAGGAATTCTGCTATTTCCTCCACAGTCTTGCGGGAAAGGCAGTAAACAATGCCGGACTTACCGTGATGGGCCTTTACAAATTTGATCAGCTGTTTTTTGATATCCTTTTTAGACCTAACCTCATAGTAGAGGTTCTCTCGGTTGAAGGATGATTTGAAAACATCCGCATCTTCCATTTGAAGATTGCGCTGGATATCCAATTTTACTTTTGGAGTAGCGGTGGCAGTGAGGGCAATTATGGGAAGATTGCCCAGCTCTCCCAGGATAGTTTTAATCTTACGGTATTCCGGCCTGAAATCATGTCCCCATTCTGAAATACAGTGAGCTTCATCAATTGCAGCAAACCTCAAGTTAGACTCTTTTAGAAAGCTAATATTTTCAGGCTTTGTGAGAGATTCGGGTGCTACATAAAGCAGCTTCACTTTTCCATCGAGCGTTTCTTGCTTAACCCGATTTATTTCGGACTTGCTCAAAGTGGAATTAAGGAATTGAGCATTGACACCTAAAGCATTTAACTGGTCAACCTGATTTTTCATCAACGCGATCAGCGGTGAAATCACTATGGCTGTACCCTCAAGCATCACTGCTGGCAACTGATAGCAAAGCGATTTCCCTGCCCCTGTGGGCATGATCACAAAGGTATTTTTTCCTTTTAAAATGTTCTTGATTATAGCCTCCTGGTTGCCCCTAAATTGTCCGTATCCGAATACCTCTTTTAGTTTATCTTTTAGCTGGTCTTTTTGTTCAATCAACATTGGTTCCGACCCCATAGATTCCTTAATTTTTTTATCTTTAAACAATTTTATGGTAAGGGCATCTCAATATTGAATTTAATAAAAAATATCCGAGAAACAGCCAAAAGAGTGCTCTTAAATGAAGCACAGGCGGTTGAGAAAGTAAGTAGCTTTATTGACCAGGAATTCGAATCTGCGGTGGATGCCATCCTCAAATGCAACGGTAGGGTAGTAGTCTCTGGCATTGGGAAAAGTGCCATAGTCGCCAATAAAATTACTGCAACCCTCAATTCCACCGGTACGCCATCTATGTATATGCATGCGGCGGATGCAATCCATGGCGATTTGGGAATGATTAAGCAGGAAGATATGGTGTTGCTGCTGTCAAAAAGCGGCAATACTCCTGAAATAAAAGTGTTGATTCCACTGCTAAAAAGAGCTGGAGTTCCCATGATTGGAATGGTAAGCAATCTACAATCAGACCTGGCACAGCATGCCGATTTCGTTATTAATGGGACTATCGATGAAGAGGCTTGTCCACATAATCTGGCACCAACCACCAGTACTACCGTACACCTGGCGCTGGGAGACGCTTTAGCCGTATGCTTGCTGGAAGCCAGGGGTTTTACTAGTTCCGATTTTGCCCGTTTTCATCCGGGGGGTTCGTTGGGTAAACAACTCTATCTTAGGGTTTCGGATATTTATCCTCAGAATCAGTGCCCGGTGGTGGATACAGACGCTGGTATAGAAGAAATCATATTGGAAATGACTTCAAAGCGATTGGGTGCCACTGCAGTAATAGATGAAGCTCAAGTATTAAAAGGAATTATCACCGATGGCGATTTGAGAAGAATGCTAAAATCAAAGAATGCCCCCGATGGTATTAGGGCAGAGAGCATCATGACCTCAAACCCATTGACCATCAGTAAGAATAAATTTGCCACTCAGGCGCTGGTAATGATGCAGAATAATAATATCACCCAGTTGATCGTTGCCGAAGATCAAAAAGTGCTGGGGTTTGTACATCTTCATGATCTATTAAAAGAAGGAATTATATGAGCAATAAGGATATATATGTAGTGATCATGGCTGGAGGGGTAGGCAGTCGTTTTTGGCCTTACAGCCGAAGCTATCGTCCCAAGCAATTTCTAGATGTACTTGATACCGGTGAGTCGTTAATTCAGATGACCAATAATCGATTCAAGAATATCTGTCCACAGGAAAATGTTTATGTGGTTACCAATGCGGGTTATGTAGACCTGGTGAAGGAACACCTTCCTGAATTGGCCGATCACCAGATACTAGCTGAACCAGTAGGTAGAAATACGGCTCCTTGTATAGCCTATGCTAGTTATAAAATAGCTTCCCAAAATAAGAATGCCAATATTATTGTTACACCAGCCGATCATACGGTATTTAAAGAGCGGGAATTCGAGCAGACGGTTGGGTTATCGGTTGACGCCGTGACCAGTTCAGATAAGATTGTGACCATCGGAATAAATCCAAGCAGGCCTGAGACCGGCTATGGATACATCCAATTCATTCCTGAGAATAACAGTCCGGTTAAGAAGGTTAAGACTTTTACCGAAAAACCCGAACTTGAACTGGCGCAAAAATTTGTGGAAAGTGGGGAGTTCGTCTGGAATGCAGGAATATTTATCTGGAATGTAAATACTATTAAAGCTGCTTTTGAGCAATATCTTCCGGATATGGCAGAGTTGTTCAATCAGGGAGTCTCACAGTTTTATTCCGATCAGGAGCCTGCTTTTATCCAAAATGTGTATGCTCAGTGTAAGAATATATCTATTGACTATGGGGTAATGGAAAAAGCCAATAACGTGTATGTTGTTCAAGCAGATTTTGGATGGTCCGATATTGGTTCATGGGCAACCTTACATGATTTAAAGCATAAGGACAGCAATAACAACGTTTTTGATGCCAATACCCTGTCCTACAATACCAATAACTGCATTGTAAAAGGACCCAAGGATAAGCTGATCATTGTTCAGGGTTTGGAAGGTTATCTAGTGGCTGATATTGATAATGTGCTGCTTATTTGCGAAAAGGATAACGAGAGACAGTTCCGGGACTTTTCAGCTGATATTAAGTCTCGTCGAATGACTGAGTTCCTATAAATCACCCCTTTGCCTCACACTTTCAAATAATATAAGAGCGGTGGCAACCGATACATTGAGGGAGGATATTCTACCAGCCATGGGAATTCTAACCATCTGATCACAGATCGTGAGCAACTCAGCAGAGATGCCATCACCCTCCGATCCCATAAGTATTGCTGTAGGAATTTTTAGATTGGCCTCATACAAAGTGCTCTGACCTTTTTCAGTGCAGGCCACTACCTGAATTCCGGAATGCTGTAACTCTATAATGGTTGATTTTAATTTAGACACTCTACAAACGGGTAGGTGATTAAGGGCACCAGCCGATGCCTTTATGGCCTCAGGGGTAATTTGAGCCTGTCCGGTAAGGGTGGTCACCAAAGCGTCAACCGCCGCTGCATCTGCAGATCGGGCAATGGCTCCAAAATTTCCAACATCCGTGATCCGATCTAATAACACAATTAATGGCGCTCGACCCTCGCTAAAAGCCTGTGATATGGTGTGATCCAGGGAGGCGTAGCCGATGGCAGAAAGTAAGCAAATCACCCCCTGATGATTTTTACGGGTATACCGATTTAATTTCTGAACCGGTACTCTTTGCATAGGAATTTTGTAATTTCTTGCCAGAGCTATCAGCTCCCGTATCAGCGGATTATTCAGGTTTTTCTGGATCAAGATCTTATCGATATCCTGGTCAGCAAGGATCGCTTCCATCACGGATCTGGTGCCGAAGATGAAGGTTTTTTTTAGGTCCGTCATGGATTACTGCCTTCTCGCCACCGGTCAATGGCGTTGAACCAAAGGCGATCGTATGACTTATCCCTGAACAACTCATAGTGATTATTGGAGAAGATGTTACTCACTTTAATGAATTGGAATATAATTTGTTCTCCAAGAGCATTCTTATAGATCCAGTTTTCGCCATCAAGTAATTTACCTACTTCAAGTGGAGGTCCCATTATTGTATAAATCAGTCCGCGGTCAGTTTTCCACCCCGCCTTGTAGCTGGTGAATAAGGCATTGGAGTCCTCGATGTATTGGTAGAAGTTGGAGATGGTAGCCCTAGCCCTTTCCGGTGAACCCAGTGTTGACAACCAGAACTTATCCAGAGCCTGCTTACTGGAGAAGTTCTGTTTAAGGGTTTGGAATTCATCTCGGGTACTAATGTACAATAATGGCTCAGTCAGATCTGAAATTTCCTGAGGTTTAGGAAAGTACTGATCCGTTACTAAAACTGTTATCCCTAAAGTGGTGGTGCTATCGGATTGGAAGAAATATAATCCTTGCCGGTCAGGAGTGTAATACTGATCAGCCTTCAGTGTATAAATGGAATCGATAGTAAGTGATCCGTTACCTTTGTTCGGTCTTAAAGTCATTGGCGGTCGGGCCGGTTCGAACTGATGGCTGTAGTAATATACATATACTGAGTCGCTAAGCTCAGATTGTATCTGTACGCTGTCACCCTGATTAATCCATGACCTCAGTAAAGGCAGTGACGACTGCCACAGTGAAACCTGACCAGTACTATGATATGCAGTCCTGGGAAAGTGCTCTTGGAATAACCACTCACGCCCTTTCCAGTTGAATCCTACGGTAATCATTACCGCTTCCGGGTATCCTTCGTCAAATCTCCATTTCAGCACTTGCCTTTGACGACTCGGTTGAATTAGAATTGAATCTTGTTGAAAAAAACCTTCAATGGCTTGGGAATAAGCTACCCAAATGGAATCCTCGACCTTTTGCCGGAAATTCAGCACTGCATAGATCCAGGTTGGATCCTGATCAACCACCGCAAAACTGCACGAAACCGGCGATTCGGTCTGATAGAGATCTAGTGCGTTGGGCAGGTTGTCCTGAGCAAGACCCAAATCAGCCAATAGCATGAGGCAAAACCAGCAAACCAGCCTATTAATGTCAGCGATTCCTGAAATAGACATTTTTAATATTAAAGAAATTACCCCAATAATTAAACCAGCATTCTCAAGATCTTTCAATTTGAGCTATCTTTGCCCATTAACAAAGCTTGAACGATCGATGTCGGTTTACACTACCGAAATTGCCAGCGCCAGTCTTGATTCAGACAATCCCATCCACCAACGATTGATAAAAGCCTATCATCTGGCGGTACCTTACATTAAGGGGAACTTATTGGAAGTTGGTTGCGGAGAGGGTAGAGGTATAGACTTGATCTATCCCCATTGCCAGCACTATACAGCCATTGATAAAATTGTATCGGTAATTGAACAGCTGCAACAAAGGTTCCCGGATATACAGTTTCATCAGATGAACATCCCACCGATGACTGGATTGGGAGATAATGCTTTTGACTGTGTGATCAGTTTTCAGGTGATAGAGCATATCAAAAACGATCGGTATTATTTACAGGAGATCAGAAGGGTGTTAAAACCAGGAGGTGTTGCCCTAATAACCACACCCAATTTAAAATTTACACTAACCAGGAACCCATGGCACCAACGAGAATATTTAAGTCAGCAGCTTTATCAATTGGCAAAATCTGTGTTTGATCAGGTACAAATAAAGGGCATAGTTGGAAATGACAGGGTTATGCAGTACTACTATCAGAACAAGCGATCGGTGCAAAAAATTACTCGATTTGATATTTTCGATTTGCAGCATCGGTTACCCGCCAGCTGGTTGCGGCTACCCTATGATTTACTCAATCGTTTAAACCGACGCAACTTACAGAAGGATGATAACCGGTTGGTGGCTTCAATAGATCATAGCGATTATACGCTGTC
>JANQPK010000302.1 GCA_028289505.1 Cyclobacteriaceae bacterium | reverse complement strand
GGAACTTGCGGGTCGCCAGATCTTATTGTAAACTCCGACTATATGCCTTAATCAGTTACACTCCTATGAAAATCCTGTTCCTAAGCATTATTCCGGTACTCTTAAATACCCATTTTTCATTCTGCCAGCATAGTCCAATCAATGAAGCAAGGTACATTCCCATCGGAGGTATTGAACAATGGATAACGATTAAAGGAAAAGACAGAAGCAAACCAGTTGTACTTTTTATTCATGGGGGCCCTGGCAGTTCCATGAGTCAATATGATAACGCGATTTATGGCAAATGGGAAGAAGAATTTGTTTTGGTTAATTGGGATCAACGAGGCGCGGGAAGAACCTACGGCCGCAATGCTCTGGCACAATTAAATGAAGAATACTTAAAAGCAAATCCACTGACCGTAGAGCAGATGACCAAAGACGGAATCGAAGTCACCGAATACCTTATTGGCTACCTAGATAAGGAGAAGGTGATACTTGTTGGTAGCTCTTGGGGCTCTCTGCTAGGCACCGAAATGGCTTTGAGTAATCCAGAGCTTTTTTATGCATATGTTGGTCATTCACAAATTGTCAACCCTACCAAAGGCTTTCTTTTCGCTTATCAAAAAGTATATACAATGGCAAAAAATGCCGATGATATCGATGCCATAGAAAAACTTGAGTCTTTGGGTGCTCCACCCTACAACCACGCAAAAAGCTATGGGCAGTTATTGCGAATTGTCAAGAAATACGAAAAAGCTAATTCAACTCCAGCACCTGACACTTGGTTCAAGCTAGATCCCGAGTACGATAATGAAATTGACAGTAAAAATCGATTTGAAGGGGATGATTATTCTTTTTGTTATTTCGTTGGATTTGAAAAACTAGCTATAAAATCAATGGTATCTGAAGTTGATTTTAATCAGGATGGTCTTGAGTTTGAAATCCCGTTATATCTCATACAAGGTGAACATGATATATTGACTCCATTTGAATTAAGCAAACCCTATTTTGATAGCATAGTAGCTCCAACCAAAGCATATTACTTGATAGATGACGCCGCTCATGGTTTTAATCAATCGATAGTTCACAAACAGTACCAGGTGGTAAAGAAAATTGTTAGTGCACAATAAGACATATTACCGGTGGATTAGATGGCTGGTGAAACAACGGTTAAAACTATTGATGAAAATTCAATATTGAACGTTATTGAATCGCTTTCAATTTTCTTTTTAGTCTTACCGAAATAATGGTAGGAATCAGGGCAATTAATAAACCCATTAAGAAACCTTTGATGGTGAATATCATAGTTTGCGGTGTGTCTATATCGTGCCTGTGGTTCCAGATTTCTATAATCTTCCCTTCATCATTAATTCTAAAAACATTGATGATTGGAATGGTACCGGAACCAAACAATATCCTCCCTAGTAAAGTTGAAGGGTTGAAGGTTGCTTCCCAGCGAGTCGCCACCAGATCGCCATCAGCTATCTGGTAATTAATATGTGAATCCCAAGTTCCATTTTCCCAAAATAGGTCTGCAATTCTTTTCTGTTCTACAGCAGGTTCCACTACTCCCTTGCGGTCTCCAATATCGTGTACGATGTATTCATCAGCTACATACTGCTGGTATTTATCGGTATTGCTAGTGAACCATAGATCCTGATAGAAGTTTCGAGCTATTTGTTTGTTCCGTTCCTGAATATCACCATTGGACAGACTGTCAACTTGGGAATAGGTATTATTCGCTAATACCGGGAATAGAAAGAGGAGTACTATATGTTTCATTGGTGTTTATGATATTGGTTAACTGTTGGTACAGCTATTATTAGAACGATTCATTCAATCATACAATGATCTATCCAGATAGAATTTAAGCCATATTGAATGTTTTCCTTGAAAAACGGTTGGTTAGGCTAAAAAGCTTCCAGTAAACTATTCAAGTTTGATATAAAACTATGAAATAGCAAACATTTGAAAATCAATTAAATACAGAAATAACACTGTATCATACCCTTAGGCAGTGATTAGGAGACAAAGTACTCCTCCTATTTCCGGTCACATGATTACATTCGATTGCGCATGTAATATGCGGTGATATATTAGCGATTTATTGGTTATGCAATTATCTAGCTTTGAAGTAAAAGCTAACTTATTTATAACATGGAACAAGCAACTCAAGCAGTAAAACATTATAGAAGTTCTGATGAGCATAGTGTAAAATTTGTGGGCAGTTACAAGCAGTACCTGGGATTATGGCTTTATAACATACTGTTGACTATTGTAACGCTCGGTATATACAATCCATGGGCTAAATGTGCTATACGAAAGTTTCTATGGCAAGAAACTGAGATTGCAGGTTCTAGATTTGAGTGGCATGGTACCGGGAAAGAAATGTTTAAAGGGTTCATTAAAGCTTACCTGATCTTAGGTGGTTTACTGCTAGTTCTAAACTTTGGTCCTCTGTTCATTCCACCTGAAATGTTAGTCTGGGCAGTATTATCGGCCTATCTGTTGATTCTTTTGCTGGTCCCCTTGGCCATTCACGGAATGGCGCGTTACCGATTTTCCAGAACCAGTTTGAGAGGTATATACCTTGGGTATAGAGGTAAGCTTAAGGAATTCTATGGATTAACCACTAGGGATTTCCTGTTTACCATCATAACATTTGGAATTTATGGCTTTTGGCTAGAAGTAAACATTAGAAAATATATACTTGAACATGCCAGATATGGGAACGTTTCAGCAGCCTATGACGGTAAAGGAGGACAACTACTGGGATTGGCGTTCTTGCAAGGTTTATTAGTAATGATAACACTGTACCTCTACACTCCTTGGGCTATAATTGAGTTCTTTAAGTTTCATGTTAAGAACACCAGTTTAGTCCAGAATGAGAGAAGGTACTATTTTGAGACTAATGCATCCGGTGGGAAGTACTTTGTCGTTTTATTAAAAGCCATCGGTTTGATAGTTATCACCTTGGGAATAGCTACACCCATTGCGCAATTAATGATTCATAAGTACTTGGTAGAGACCATTAGCATTGCACCTGGATTTAGTTTTGACGGAATTCAACAAACTGAGGAATCCTATAAAGATGCTACAGGCGACGATATGGGTGATATACTTGATCTTGATTTTTAACCAGCCTTGAAAGCGTTTTTTAATGATGGTAAAACCTCAAAGAGACGAGACTGTGAAATTGAATTTCATGCTGATAAGCTTAAAATCAGGTACATTGATGAACAGCAATCACCTCTCACTACCCTGTGGGAAATATCACAAATTAGCAGATTAGAGGTAAGGACTTCCAGTACTAACCTTAAGTATGGTGAATATCCTCAGGAAGTCTTAGAATTGTCCAGCCAAAAGGATCTTGATTACATAATCGGCAAATACCCTGATGCATCCTTTCATAAATCGACCTATAATACATTTACCACTTTTGGTTGGAAGGGTCTTATGGCCCTTGTTTTTACATTAGTAGCGCTCAGCATGATTTTCTTCTTTTATGGAGCCCCTATGCTTGCGGAGGTATTTGCACGCACCATCCCAGAAGAATATGAGACCTATATAGGCCGAAATGTGCAACAGGCCTATTTGCAATACCTGGAAGTTGATAGTTCCAGAAGCCAATTGGTTCAGGATTTCTATGAACTGCTTGATTATGAATCCAATTACAATGTACAGATTGTGGTGGTAGAGTCTGACATAGCCAATGCTTTTGCCCTACCAGGCGGATTCATTGTGGTCTATTCGGGGATCCTTGAAATAATTGAAAAAGAGGATGAGCTTGCGGCATTGTTAGCTCATGAAGTTTCACACATCAATGGCAGGCATTCACTCCGAATGCTTAGCCGTAATCTGTCCACCTACTTATTGATATCAATATTAACTGGTGATGTAGGTGGATTTTCCTCGGTGATAATTGAAAACAGCCATCTTATCAATAATCTATCTTTTTCCAGAACTCTTGAAAAGGAGGCAGATATTAGCGGCATGAGACTGATGATAGAGGCTAATATTGACCCTCAAGGAATGGTTGACCTATTCAAAAGATTTACACACCTGCAAGACTCCATCAGCGATAGTTTAGCCGAACGAATTGATGTAGACACCACAAGCTCCTTCATAACTGACGATAGTGCCAAAACATTTAGCCAAGTACTTTGGGAAAAAGCAGAACCAGTGTTTTCCACTCATCCCGCTCCTAAAAACCGCATCGAATACCTGGAGCGGGAGATGCTAGATTCATCAATTACCAATTTTAACGGCAAACCTTCTCTAAAAGGGTTATTTGAAAGTATCAAGAGTAAAACTGATCGTTTGTAGTTTTTTATCGATCAGTCATGGAAAAAGGCACTGAAGTATCTGCCGTTCCCCATCCTGAGTCCATCTTTTCAACCATATCAAATTCCAGCGTTCCTCCTGCCTGAAGTTGACCGTGACTAATCCAAGTATGGTCATGTCGCTTGTCATTTAGCATGGTCCCAGCTATGTAAATGTTAGACGCACTATTGTTGGGGACTTGAATGGTGAGTTGGTTGCCGTTTTCAAAATTTAGCTTGGCTTTTTTAAACAAAGGACTGCCGAATACATACTGATCCGTACCCGGAGTGACCGGATAAAAACCCAATGCACTGAATACATACCAGGCAGAGGTCTGTCCATTATCTTCGTCTCCACAATATCCATCGGGAGTAGCCGCGTACAATTTTGTCAATACTTCGCGAATACGCTGCTGAGTCTTCCAAGGTTGATTAGCATAGTTATAGAGATAGATCATGTGCTGTATGGGTTGGTTACCATGAGCATAATTACCCATATTTACAATTTGCATTTCCCTGATCTCATGGATAGTATGTCCATAATAGGAGTCGTCAAAATCAGGGGGCATGGTAAAAACAGTATCTAATTTTGACACAAAGGTTTCATCTCCTCCCATCAAATTGATAAGCCCCTGAATATCATGAAACACAGACCAGGTGTAGTGCATGCTGTTTCCTTCGGTAAAAGCATCTCCCCACTTCAACAAATTAAAGGGTGACTGAAATTTACCGTCCTGATTTCTACCACGCATCCAACCAGTCTCTTGGTCAAACACCATTTTGTAATTCTCAGCCCGCTTTAAATACAAGGCAGCATCTTCATGCTTACCTAATTTGTTAGCCATTTGCGCGATATTAAAGTCCGCAAATGCATATTCTAAAGTGCGTGCTGCATTTTCATTGATCCCTACATCATAGGGAACATATCCCAGTGAATTGTAATAATCCACACCCTCACGACCCACTGATTGTACAACCCCACCATTAGCATCGGTTGGCCTTCCCTCATCGGTAGTGGCATTCTTGACCATAGCTTCATAGAGCATTTCTGCGTCATAGCCAGTAATCCCTTTCAGGTAGGAGTCGGCAATATTTACCGCTGAGTTGGATCCTATCATCACGCTTCGGTGACCTGGACTGGCCCACTCCGGTAACCAGCCGGATTCTTGGTAAGTATTGACCAGACCTTCCATGATCTGGCCATTGAGTTCCGGATACATCAGGGTGAAAAAGGGAAATACCGCTCTGAAAGTATCCCAAAAACCGTTATCGGTGAACATGCGACCAGGCAGCACTTTACCGTTGTAGGGGCTGTAATGCACGATTTGAGCATCGGCATCTATTTCGTGAAATTGCCTGGGGAACAGCAATACACGGTAGAGGCAAGAATAGAAGGTTCGGATATTATCAAGGTTATCATCCTGAATAGTAATTCTGCTTAACTCTTTTTCCCATGCCTGCAGCGCTTTTTGTCTGGTGGTTTCAAAGGAATCGTTTCCGATCTCACTGCTTAAGTTTAGTTGGGCTTGTGCTTCACTGATGAATGAGGAAGCTACTTTAACCTGTACCTGCTCTCCTTTTTGAGTTTTGAAACCGATAATAGCCCCCACATGGTCTCCTGCTGCTTCCAGCTGATCTTTGCTCAGTTTCCATTGATCATTCCAGGTGTGGGTTATTTCAAAATCGTGATCAAATTCGGCCACCCAATAGTTATGAAAGTTATCCGGAACACCACCGTGGTTATAGCGAGAATAACCCACAATCTTTCTTTGCTCAGGTATGATCTCAACCTTTGATCCCTTCTCAAAAGCATCCAGTAGAATATAGGAGAAATCCTGTTCGGGAAAAGTGAATCTGAAATGAGCTGCTCGTTCGGTCGGTGATACCTCCATAGTAACATCATAATCTGCCAGATATACACTGTAGTAATGTGGTTTGGATACTTCAGCTTTATGAGAAAACCATGATTCCCGTTCATCCTCCTGGTATTTTAAGTCACCCGTTACTGCCATTAAGGAGAATGCTGCATAGTCATTTAACCAGGGGCTGGGCTGGTGTGTCTGTTTTATGCCCCTGATTTTATTTTCATTGTACTTATAGGTCCAACCATCTCCCATTTTGCTGGTCATGGGAGTCCAGAAATTCATGCCCCAAGGTGTGGCGATCGCTGGATAAGTATTGCCATTAGACAAACTATATTTTGAATCCGTTCCCATTAGGGGATTTACATACTGAACCAGACTTTCTGCTGCCGTCTGGGTATCGCTTTTTGGTAGCTGGTCTAGTTCAGAAGTCTGTGAACATGATACTAAAAGAAAAATCAGAAGTATCCTGGTGATAGATGAACCTTGAACTGGGAGTACCTGATTGGAAAAGTTAAGACCATTCATATGGCGAAGTTTTGAAGTCATCATGCCTTGGGTGTATGGTATCCGTTCGCATACCTATTCTTATCCAACAAGATCAGAAAGCAACATCAACATCTAATTTGAGATCGAGACCCAGAGGGTCAAAATACAAATTAAAACAGTAGCATGTTGGTTCTTAGTTGATGGTAGATTTCGATAATTCAAAGGATAATTCACCCATCAAGTGCAATATCAGGACCCAATTAGCAACATCCAACTTATTCCTTTCTAAAAATGCACTACTGACTATGTAGGGACTTACTTGTATCCCGGAGGTAATGGAAACCCGTGTTTCGAATGAAATGACCGCCTTATCTTTAAATCTCACATACTCATTCATCTTCACCTTACCAATTCCAACGGCCGCTTGAGCTTTAGAATCGAATGGTTTCCGAAAGTAATCAACATCTGTTTCATACACCACTTTCAATCCCCCAGTATTGGCCACCCTCCTCACTAGTCCGCGAGTGCCATCAGCATCTTTGATGTGTATCTCAAATCCCCAATCTGAAATTATAGGTACCAGGGTATACGATAGTTTACCATCAAGATTGTATACCCGCATTGATTTCACCGCACTACTTTTATTGTCGAATCGATCGTAGTAAGCTATGGCCCGGTTATCAGCATCCATGATCGTCATCTGGGAAAGTTCATCGAATGCCACATTATCCAGTCTTATTTCAATGGGATCAGCAATCTTGTTCTTTTTACCTTTTATGGGTTTAGGCGAAAAAGACATGATAAAGATTGAGGTAGCAAGTAAGATTAATAGAGAATATTTCATACTTGGTTTGGTTTTTGTTCAACCCTGTATTGATCAATAACCGTGCCCATACTTAACCACGCTAATACTGCTATCGGAAGATGGTTAGCTCCACCTTCAACGCTCGTTAAACATCAGATGGCTCAGTAGTACCAGAACTCAGCACGTTAAAAATAAAAAAGCGCAAATAACCAACAGTCAGTCAATTGCGCTTTTATTTCTGTAGCCCGTAGGGGAATCGAACCCCTGTTACCAGGATGAAAACCTGGCGTCCTAACCCCTAGACGAACGGGCCATCAAAAATGTGAGGCAAATATAGAGGGCTTTTTACTTTTTGCAAAGGGTAACTTTAGTTTTTCTATTAATTTTAAAGCCTTAATTTACCACCTCGCAGCCTACAGTAATCTATGTTAGCCAGGTACATTCTATTTGTTTTTCTCACCTGTTTCAACCTGTGTTCAGCTTATGCCCAAGCGGCTAAAGATACCATTTCCACTTACGATCCCACTAACCCCGGTCACCTGATTGTTGAATATGAGGAAGCCCAGCAGAGCATGCTAAGGATTCGTAACAAGTTGAATACCGGGTTCGACATTAACCCGATAAGAAGCGAATATCAGGCTATTCAATCTAGGTTGGATATCTACCGCCGAATCGGTGAAAGCCAATTGGACAATGCAACTCTTAGTAGGATGAATGATCTGATCTTAATTTTTGAGCGTCAGCTATCCATAGTTGAAAGTTGGGAAAATAATCTGATTGAGATCACCAAGGGGTTGAGTGATTTTCGGATTGAGCTTTTCAAGCACAAGGACCGATTAACCATGGATCAATCTGGTTTTACTGAAATTCAACAACAATACTACCAGACACGGCATGTACCATTGATCAATCAGGCCGATAGCCTTAATCTAAGAGTTGAACAAAAGCTACAAGATGTACTGGAACTTGAATTCAACATCTCTCAAGACTATGCCCTGTTGTACAATCGACTTCAGCATCTAAAAGCAGAAGTTGCTGCCTATTGGGATAACCTGATGAAAAAGGAAGAAATAGTTTGGAATCTGAGAATTTCTGAGGACCTGATTGATGAATCGGGCCATGTTTTGTCCAGTACCTCATGGCGCATCTTTGATTTCTTCAAGATCAACCTGGACCGTGTGTTGTTGTTAATGGTGATCATGGTGGGCACTTATCTCCTTTTGAGAAAGCTGCGCAGACAGGATGCAGTAAAACCTGACACTCAACAAGACCATCTGCTATATCAAAATCCCAAAGCTAACGCGTTACTGTTGTCGGGATTGCTTTTTCCGGTAGTCTTCCCTCCTACTACCTCCCTTATGTATGATTTTGCCCTTCTGATCAGCTACGTACCCTTTCTGATGATTCTGCAAGCCTCTTTGGACCGACATAATTTTAGGGTTTACCTGATCTTTTTCGTGTTTCTACTTTTACTAAAAGTACAAGGTGTTTTTTCCACCCATTCCGGATTTATGGCCATACTAACTATCATTGGTGGAGCCATATTTATCTATACCATATCCTCACAAACCCTTAGAAAATTCTACAAAATACGGTGGAAATGGGTACGCGTCTTCAACTGGCTCTTGATTGGTCTAACCCTGGTTGGTATAGGCTGTATTTTTCTGCAGCGAGTCCGACTTGGCAATATCTTGGTTAACGGAGCTGGAGAGACCATCGCCCTTGGCCTAATTCTGTTCTATTTCGCCAACTGGTCAGATCACTTTATCACCTATATCAAGCAACTGCCGCAATTCCGTAACCTAGCTAAAAACAAAACCAGACTAAATGAATTTTGGCATACCTGGAGCAATCGGATATATCTACTGTTGCTTTTAGTATTTGTAGTAGCATTCTTGAAGAATTTTAGCATGTACACCTCAGCTAAAGATACCTTTTTTGAGTTCTTTGAGACTGAACGAGGTATTGGAGAACTCACCTTTACCTATGGAGGCATAGCGTTGTTTCTGATCGTAATTTACTTAGCGGCTAAGATCTCTTCTACTATTAAATTTCTTACTGAAGAAAAGTCTTATTATAAGAGCAAGAAACAAACTGCTAACATTGCCGTTATTTTTCGGTTTTTCCTGATCACCGTAGGATTCATGCTGGCTCTGTTGGTATCCGGCATCCCCTTGGATCGAATTACCATAATTTTAGGGGCCTTGAGTGTCGGTATAGGATTTGGTTTGCAGAGTGTGGTCAACAATCTGATCTCTGGAATTATCCTGATCTTTGAACGACCTATACAAACTGGTGATCTGGTAGAACTCCAACAATACACCGGCTTTATCAAAGATATCGGAATCCGCTCCAGTGTTATAAGAACTTATGAAGGGGCTGAAGTGATTGTGCCCAATGCCAACCTGATCACCCAGGAAGTGATTAACTGGACCCTCAGTAACCGAGAGCGCCGGGTGGAAATGCGGGTAGGAGTTGCCTATGGCAGCAATATTGAGCAGGTTATCGAAGTGATCGGAAAGGTACTCAAAGACCATGATAAAGTGGAAAACTACCCGGTACCAGCAGTGCTATTAGATGGCTTTGGGGACAGTTCGGTAGACTTTCGATGCCTTATATGGACCACCGATATCGATAACTGGCTAAGAATAAAGAGTGAACTTTCTACCAGTATTTACAATGCACTTAATCAGGCAAATATTAGCATTCCGTTTCCCCAAAGAGATTTGCATATAGTTTCTTGGGAAGCCGCACCGATGGGAAATAAATCCGAATCAGACCAGAAAGAGGATTAACGATTTTTGCGCTTAGACTTCTTTTTGGACTTTTTGGGAGACTTGCCTTTGATCACTGTGGCAGAGGCCGCATGAATACCAGATTTCACCCAATAGTTTATGGGTCCTTTGAAAGTAATCCTGTCCTGTACAAAGTCCGCGCTAGCCTGATGTTTGGAATGCTTGAGTATTAATTTATCAACCAATAAGGTTAACAACTCCGAACCGAAATTCTTGACATCTGGTTGATGGCTTTTGAATATCTCTACATGGAGATCGTCGTAGCTAATGGTACCAGTCCCTTTGGACTTCAAACTATCCCCTATCATATTAAACTCAAACTCCTGCAAATAACCGGATTTAAATCTAGCCGCTTCAAGAGGATCCACCATTTGATTCAAGGACATTAGAGACATATCTGATAGCTTCACCCTTAGTGAAAACTTGCCGGAATCCAATCGATGATATTGGTACTCAATCGGGCCTTCACCGTAAATCATCCCTTTGCCAAAAGATACCTCTTCCGCCTCCGAAAGGGACTGATAGCGGTTAAATTGAAAGCTGATATCCTCTACCGCTATTTGCCCCTCTTGACCAGTTTTTTCCCCAACTTCAGTATATATGACCTTGCCATTTTTACCATTGATTTGAGGAATACAGACATTATCCAGATCTGGTATAAAATCAGCCAGTAGATACGCCTTCCAAACATGCTCTGGGTCCGGCAAGGTCTTGTCCCTTTTGATCGAAACATCAATACCGTCGAAGGTCATGCTATCAGAGTCCAATATTCCTTGTTTCCAAAAAGCATCCCAAGCTACCTGATGTAACCTGGCCTCATCCATTTTAAGCGACATAATATCCGTCTCATAGTCAATTTGCCGATCATATTCAGGGTTGGGTTCAATTTTGACCTCATCAAAGAAAAGATCCGTAGCACCGGACCGGATTCTTCCCACACCGATACTATTGTTGGGGGTTGCAAAGGCCAGCTTATTGATATCAAATTGCATCAAACCTTCTTCGACTTCGAGCTCGACTGTGTCAAATTTTATCAATTGCTGATTAAATGAAATTTGCCCCGGAGAAATAATCAGTTCACCGAAAAGCTCAGAAGGCACCGGTAAACGCTTGCTACTGACATTGGGTTTATCAACAGACGGCTGAGGAGCAAAACTGAGATCGGGCCCATAAACCAAAACTTGATCAAGAAATGGTAGGTCGTTGGTTATAAATATATTATTAAACCTTATACTATCTATGGTGGAAGTGGTATTCTGCATTAGATTCAGGTATTTGATATGCCGCAGCAGCACATAGTTTGCCACCAAACTATCGGAAGCCTGATGGACTGGTCCTAATTCCACTGCAGTTTGTAATAGCATTTTATCTTGATTAGCAATCTCTATCCCATCAATATGCGATATGGTGTTGGTATTGATCTGTGCACCATCCAATTGATAAGTAAATGGGCCATTTTGGTAAGCGCCTGATTTCACCGTGGTCTGAAAACCTTGAACAGACCAGGCATTATCATTGGTAAGGCTAATACCCTTAACCCTCAGATTATTTTGACTGGTGCTTACGCCAGCAGAGTCATTAAGTTCTAGATCTGCCTGTAAGCTGCCAATAAGTACCTGTGCTACATTCGTTTGGAAACCATGATGGCTTTTCGGCTTTTTCTGTTTTGTTGGTACCATACCATTAATTGATAATTGAGCGACTTCCAATTGTCTTAAATCCTTAGACCAGGTTTGAGGTGAAATCGCTTGACCCGGAATAAGCTTGAGCTTGTTCCCGGCAATTTTCAGTTCCTGATAAGAGCCCACTAAATCATTTATGGTCAGTTGTCTGGGTTCGATGTATAGGTCCGACATAGACAGTGACAATCCCTCTTTTGCTGACAAATTCAAAGTAGGAACTTCAAGCTGCTGAATGGTATAGTCTAGTTCACCGTCAAAAAGGATATTATTGATGGTGGCTGATCGCATGGCTATGCTAGCGGTTAGGGAGTCAAGTTGCAAATCAGCATTTACATTCTGGACCTTTAAAAGACCAACATTAAAGCTTGGAGGCGGTTTATTGGAATGGCCCCCAGTAGTGGGCTTTTGCAAGCTATATTCGGTCAAGTGTAGCTGCGCATCGCTAATAAATGCAGAATCCATTTTCAGATGGTTCTCAAAGAAGTAATGGAATACGCTGAAATTATATAGGTTCATCTCCTGGCTAAAAAGCAATGTTTGTGACAAAGGCTTGTTAAAGACTCTAATGGAATCCACTTTGAGGTTATAGTCCTGGTCGTAGACCAAGTTTTCGAAACTAAGTGTTATTTGATGGTTGATGTCCAATTCGGTTTGGTGTATATCCAGATTGAGCTGATCGATCATTATGGTAGAACTGTCTTCATCTACATGAAAATTACCGGTAATGAGGTTCATACCAGGTAAATGTATGAATAGCGTGTCCTGCTCCTGGTAAATGGTGGCATCAATCTGAGCATTAAGGATCTCTGCATCCCTAATCATCATGGTTCCAAAATGACTCTTTAATATGTCAGCCAAAGGATGTTTACTCTTATCCGGTTTGGGGCTACCCGGATGAATGAAAGCACTTATCTTTGGATCAATAACTAACAGACGGTCAAGATAATAGTACTCTTCAGCAATCAACTTTTCATAGTCGAACTTAGCAACTTTCAGGGAGGAACCATCCACCTCGATCACTTTCCGCCCCATGGAATCTTTCTGGATGTAACGGTAATCCAAGATGTCCAACTCATTCTGATGGTAATCCCATACTATAGATCCAAAAGAAAATGTGGCATTTTGCAGCGTTACAGATTGATTTCCCAATGACAAGTGAAAACTGGCTTCATCTGCCAAGTGCTGCATATTCCAGTCAGAAACCAGCAGGTCCAATAAACTAACCTGGAAGGTCTGCTGCGATTTCTCCAGATTCAAAGCCGCCCGTTCAATTTGGAACAGGCCGATATCAAAGTGTTCTAGTATGGTTTTAACTACTGGATAAAACCGGGCGATTTGACGGGGGAAGTTCAATGGTTCTGATACGGGGGTATTATCTGATGTAGATTTATTCTTCAAGCCGATAGTGGCCACAGGTTCAGTTATAGAAAGTTTCTCGATTTGGAATTGACTACTTGTAAGCACTCGTGTTATCGAACCTAAGTCAATCAATATATCTGGCACCCGCACCTCCACAATACCTTGGATGTCATTTGAATCTTTCTTCCTCACCACCAGGTCCTTTATTCTCAGGGAAAAATTTAGATAATCCGCATCGGTCTCCCCTATTTCCAAAATGTATCTGCCTCCAGTTCCAGACTCTACCAGGTCGGATACCGCTGTTTCAAAGCTTTGAATATGGAGATACTGGGCAATACGAATCACGGCGAATAGCACCAAAACCAGAGCGCCACCCAGTGTTAACACCATCACCACTTTCCGTTTCATGAGTTATTTCCCTTGTCCACTTGCTGCAATAAACTCAAAACAAACTCAAAGGTCAATTGTTGAATCCCCGGTGCTTCGCTTTCACTGGGACCAGCTAGGTTGAGAGTAGAGAGCTTAAACTTATTAAGCCAGGTAGAAGCAATGGATATCGCTTGGGTGTCAGGTAGACAAAGCTCCAATACTGGCTTGTGGTACAGTTTGGTGAGTTTCAAAGTAGTAGTGGTCCCCAATCCAGCAGGATGTCCGGATAGGCAAATCACTAGCGTCCCGTCCGAATCCCTGACATTCCATTCTGTTCTCATGGACCTTGGGATATCCGGTGCCAACGGACTTCGATCTTTTTTGGTGGGTACCAATCCAAACTTTTTCGAGATAAGGCCTTCTTCATTAAGAAGGTCGGGAGGGCACCAGCCACCACAACTGATACCAAAAGTTACAGCCGCTTCTAATGCCCCAACATCTACCCCAGTTTGTCCCCCTGAAATAATTTTTTTCAAATAAAATTTCATTGTATTTGGCTGTTTCTTGTGGTACTTTTGTTTCCCTGTTGAATCAACCTAATTAATACTAGTTATGACAAAAATAAAAGTAGCTATAAATGGTTTTGGACGCATTGGTCGTCTAACCTTCAAGTCCCTGCTGGAAAAAGACAACATCGATATCGTGGCCATCAATGATCTTACTGACAACCTTACCCTGGCCCATTTATTGAAGTACGATTCCGTGCATGGTAAATTCAATGGAACCGTTACTGCAGACGACGAAGGCTTCACGGTAAACGGAGATAAAATCAAAGTACTGGCAGAGCGTGATCCGGCTAACCTACCTTGGGGTGAGCTAGGAGTAGACGTGGTATTAGAGTCCACCGGTATTTTTAGAGACGCTGAAGGTGCTGGTAAACATCTTACCGCTGGCGCTAAGAAGGTGGTGATTTCCGCACCGGCCAAAGGAAGTATTAAGACAGTTGTTCTGGGTGTTAACGATGAGGTGTTATCTCCGGATGACACTATTTTGTCCAATGCCTCATGTACTACCAACTGCCTGGCTCCCATGGCCAAAGTATTAGATGATAATTTTGGTATTGTTAAAGGATTTATTACCACTACCCATGCCTACACTGCTGATCAGCGTTTGCAGGATGCTCCACATAGCGATCTACGCAGGGCCAGAGCGGCTGCAGTATCAATAGTTCCCACTTCCACAGGAGCTGCTAAGGCAGTAGGGTTGGTGCTTCCACACTTACAGGGAAAACTTGATGGTATCGCCATGCGAGTTCCAATTCCCGATGGTTCAGTTACTGACCTGGTAGCAGTGCTGGATCAAGATGTTACCGCTGATCAGATCAATGAGGCCATGAAGGCCGCGGCTGATGGACCACTGCAAGGTATTTTGGAATATACTGCGGATCCTATTGTATCTATAGATATCGTAGGTAATCCTCACAGCTGTATTTTTGATTCCAAGCTAACTTCAGCCATGGGCAATCTGGTAAAAGTAGTAGGCTGGTATGACAACGAAGCAGGATACTCAAACCGGGCTTCAGATTTGATTACCAAAATCAGCTCTTAGCAATAAAGCCTCAGATATTCGATATTCGATATTAGATTTAAGCTGGTCGTGGGATATTCCTGCGACCAGTGTTTTTTAGAGCAGAGAGCATGGAGCATGGAGCATGGAGTTGATCATTGAACATTGAACATTCATCATTGAGCATTTCAAACGATGCTGCTTCCGAAAATAGACCTCAATCAATACAGCTACCATTTACCCGAGCATCGCATTGCTCAATACCCGCTGCCTCAACGGGATCAAAGTAAACTTCTGGTGTACCACCAGGGTGATATCAGGCATCATCATTTTAAAGATATCGTTGAGCTTTTACCCAAACCCTGTACTTTGGTATTCAACGATACTAAGGTGATCCCGGCCAGACTTCAATTTCAAAAGCCCACTGGTGCCGTCATCGAAGTATTTTTACTGGATCCCGTTCAACCTTCCACAGATATCAATGTAGCCATGCAAGCAAAGGCAGCTTGTAGCTGGACTTGTATGATTGGTAACCTTAAACGCTGGAAGAATCAACAGCCACTGCAACGGTCTATTACCATAGACAACAAAGATGTCTTGCTCACCGCTCACCTGGAGGGTCCAAACCAGGTAAGCCTAACATGGGATAATCCGGAAATCAACTTTGTAGACCTGATCAAAAATGCAGGACAGGTACCTCTGCCTCCTTACATGAGAAGAAAAGCGGAAAGCTCAGATATACAGCGTTATCAAACCGTGTACTCCAAGCGTGACGGGGCAGTAGCAGCACCCACAGCGGGCTTACACTTCACCGATGAAATATTGGACGCTCTTGATCTTCAGGAAATAAAAAAGGAATACCTGACCTTACATGTAGGGGCTGGTACATTTCAACCGATCAAAGAATCCAATGTTACCCAGCATCCGATGCATGGCGAACAGCTCAACATTTCACTCCAAAACCTAGAAAACCTTTTAAAAGCAGATACCCTGATTTCAGTGGGTACTACCTCCCTGCGCAGCCTGGAAAGCTTATACTGGTTCGGGGTCAAATTAATACATGGAAAAGGTGATTCCTTTCATATTGAAAAACTAGAGCCCTATCTAGATTATTCTGAACTTCCCAATTTTAAGCAATCTCTGCAAACGGTCCTGGAACATATGCAAGCCAAACAGCTTACTCAGCTAAAGGGCTACACTGAAGTGTTTATCTTTCCTCCCTACCAGATTAAAAGCTGCCAAGGTTTGATTACAAATTTTCATTTACCGGCTTCTACGCTGATCCTGTTGGTGGCAGCCTTGATTGGAGATAATTGGAAAAGGGTGTATCAGCAAGCGCTAGACCAGGATTATCGGTTTTTGAGCTACGGCGATAGCTCTTTACTACTATCTTCTATTCCCCACAAAGTCATTGATAAAAGGGTTTAATTTGTTATTTTTCAATCCAATAATATGGAGTGGTTTGAAATACTAAAGAATACCCTGTTTACAGGATTTAAGCTGATACAGGATCTCTTTACCCGCACCCTTTTCACCCTTGGAGAAAGCACCCCCATAACCCTTCAGGGCATTTTTTACTTTCTGATCGCCATCCTTTTATTGATTTACCTGACAGATAAGTTCCACAAAAAGATTGTTACCCGCATTCTAGCCCGCTCCAACATTGACGTTGGTGTAAGTGACTCAATTGGGACCATCTTTCGCTATGTGGTAATCACCATCGGGCTTTTCGTGATTATTCAAACTGCCGGGATTGACCTCACCGCACTGGGATTTATCGCTGGTGCCTTGGGCGTGGGTATTGGATTTGGCCTGCAAGATGTTACCAATAACTTTTTATCGGGATTGATTATTCTGTTCGAGAGACCCATCAAGGTGGGTGATCGCATCGATGTGGGAGATATTTCCGGAGACGTGGTGAAAATTGCTGCCAGGGCTACCACCATCGTTACCAATGACAACATTTCGATTATCATTCCAAACTCAGAGTTTATCAGCCAGCGTGTGATCAACTGGAGTCATAATGACCGCAGGATCCGATTCAATTACCCCGTGGGTGTCTCTTACAACGAAAATCCACGAATCGTTAGAAAGCTCCTGTTGGAGGTAGCCAAGGAAAACAATGCGGTACTTAAACACCCGCCACCAGACGTACTATTCCAGGAATTTGCCGATAGCGCTTTGATATTCAACCTGAGAGTTTGGACCTATGAGTATACAGACAGGCCAAATGTTTTAAAAAGCCAGCTCTACTACGCCATTTTCAAAAAGTTTTTCGACAACAACATCAGCATCCCTTTTCCGCAACGCGACTTACATTTCAAAAGTGGTTGGGAAAATTGGCAGCAAATAGACCAGGAACCGTCGGAGACTAGTTAGGCAATTGGTGTTGGTACTGGTCCCAGTTCTCTACGATAGCATTAACCACTGGACTACCGGTCAACCAGGCAGCCTCTAGTGATGGTATAAAAGCCGAGTACCCTTTACCACTTAATTTTTCACCCGCCAGGCTCTCTGCAGCGGTGATACCGGGATATTGCATGGTAAAGTTTGAACCTGTACGCAACACCAGTACCCGGTCCAGATCCACCAAACCTGCATTATCTAAAAAGGTCAATGATTGTAATGAGCCAGTATCTTCCATGGCCGAAGTCACAAAGTTTCCCTCACCCTGGGTCCAATAGGCTATCCAGTCATTGGCCCAGTTATTAAGCAATTCACCGTGCCAGTAAGTCATGGCAGCCAGTTGATCTCCTTTTAACACTCTAGGAGGGGTAGCCGCATTGGGATGATGGCTGTAAAGATTTCTCATTGCGGTAATCTCTTCATTATCAATCAACTTTACCTCACTGGTAAGGTGGTAGGCCCAATCCACCAATTGTGGATTGATGCGGTAAATAGCACCCTCATCATCAGGTGGTACCGGGGTCTCATACGGATAAGTTTTACGCAAAGGAATGTAACCTGTGGTCCAGTCTTCAGGAGCTTCCCTCGGATCAATTTCATGACTCAGATCGCCATCCACTACCCATTCTGCCCATACCGCTGAACCGGTAGACGCATCTTCAGGGTCAATTCCTGAGATGCCGGCAATTAACCAATAGGCCTTGGTTAAATCAAACCTGGGATCCATTCCCAATGCCATCACCGAAGCGGCAGCTTTGGCAGTACCAATTCCAGTGACCATTCCCAATACTCCCTTTTCGGTATTTATACGCAACTGCCGGTATCCCTGATCAAAGGGCAGGCTATCTGGCAAGGGCAATCTTTCTACCCATAGCTGAAACTCTCCGGGATTGTCGCCGGTATCATTTCCCTGTTCGAACATGGATACCACCACCACTTTTATGGGGATTGGTTCTGGTGTTTCCGGTACACCTGATGGAGATTGACAACCTACCATGAGCATACAGAAGGTGATGATGATTGCAGACTTCATTTGTTTTGAGTTATGAGTTATGAATTATGAGTTGTGAGTCTAGTTGTCAATTGGGCCAGCTGCTATTAATTGTTCCTTCTTAATTGTTAATTGTCAATTGTTGTAAAGCAAGGTTTACAAACAAGTTCCATTTTTTATTAAAATGCTCTAGTGCCTCGGTCTGCTCCTGATCATTTAGGGCGCTGTATTTTAAGCTATTGATAGCCAGCCCCTTTAAATCCGCTAAATCCAGTTCCCAGGCCATAAAAACCTCCCAAAAGTCATAGCTTAGCCCCTGGTAATCAAAAACCAATGGGTCATCAGAACTGATGGTACAAGCCACTCCCCTGGCCAGGTAATTGCTGGCAGGATGTAATCTTAAATCTCTGATATAGCCTAAAACCTGATTGCTGATGGGATTTATTTCCAGGCAAATGTCCTTCTGCTTTACCCTCTCAATCAAATTCGGAAATCGAAACAGATTAAAACCATGACCAATCCTTTTGCTATCCAGAAGCACAGCATCATAGAGATTCTGAGAAGATACCCAATTGCTTTCCCCGTCGTGCAGGTATAGCGGCATATCCACTCCGTAAACCTGCTGAAGAGAATCCATTTTCATCCAGATATCTAAGAAATATAGCGTACTGTGCCCCTGATCCTCTTCGGCTACCAAGTCAAACCCTTTGATCAATTCCGGATACTTTTGACGCAATTGATAGGCACTGACCAGGTCCTGTAAGATCTGTGGTGGTGACCTAAATCTTAAACTGGTGAAGATTATCTTTAAGGTGAATGCCGGCTCCTTTTCTTTTATTTTTTGCTCAATCTCCTGAAAATAAGCCACTACACTATCCGCATTGTAGTATCCAGGACCTCGCTGATCATGGTATAGACCATTGATCAAACTTCTCAATTCCACATGTTGAATTCCATCCTCAACCAATAAATCCAGATAATGATACACGTAGTCCTTAAATACGGGTTGATAGCGTACAAACCCATAGATTCTTTGGAATACCAATTCAAACTCCATCCAAATATCTACCGAGTCCTTGTCGATGGATTCGTCGAAAGTCAGTAAGGACATCAGCGAGTCAGGAAAATTCTCAAGCTGATGGTTAAGCGATACTGCCTTGGAGAAGCCGGTCGGAACTTGTTCCTCAGGAAAATACTGAATCTGTCCTTTGGTATAAGTATCAGTGGGTGGACCCCAATAAATGTGTGCTTTAGGGTCATTAATGACTCGGTTGACTATCCAACCTGCATCTCCTGCTGCGGCATCGTGCAGGTGTAATAGTCCGCCCTTTGGCATTTGTTTAATGATTCCAAACAATGGTGTACCCTCTATGTGCTTCTTACTTTGAAAAAAGTACCGGGCAGGTGGGAAAAAGTGCTGATCCTTGTAAACTGCAATCATAGAGTCCCGCATGGCTATTATGTTAGAATTCAGCAATTGTTCCAACGAATCCAGCTCAATATCTTGAGTAGTAGACCAAGACAGGTCCTCTGAAACCAGTTGTTGTCTCTGGTTCAGGTATTCCTGCTTGGGGCTGATGGTAGTATCCTGAGCGAACAGCACCATCGGAGCTAAAAACACCATTAAAATAAATATCGATAATCTCACCGGGTCAAATTTTTGTAATTATAAGCAATTTGTATTTCTTTAAACCACAAGATGGCACTTCCCTGTTCCAACTAGAGAAACATAACACCACCGTTAAAACGGAATGCATGGCAGGCGTCACTACTTTCCTGACCATGTGTTACATAGTATTTGTTAACCCATCGATTCTGGTGCAGGCGGGTATGGATTACCAGAGTGTGATGGTAGCTACTTGTTTGGCAGCCGCTATAGGGACTTTGATTATGGGATTCTATGCCAACTACCCCTTTGCCATGGCCCCCGGTATGGGCTTAAATGCTTTTTTTACCTTTACCATAGTGCTTACGCTGGGTTACAGCTGGCAACAAGCGCTGGCCATCGTATTCATTTCCGGTGTGCTATTCATTATACTAACTGTTACTGGTTTACGGACCTCCATTGTAAATGCCCTACCAAGTACTATCAAGCATGCCATTCCTGCAGGTATTGGATTGTTCATCGCTTTTATAGGTCTAAACAATTCTGGGATTATCAGAGTTAATCAAGGCCCAATTATCGAGATCATACAAGGGATAGAGCCTGGCAACGTAGATGCGGCGATCCCTCAAATTTTAGAAGCACCACCACAGGTTTTGCAGATGGGTAATATGACAGATCCAGGAGTATTGTTGACTATCGGTGGTTTTGTGATTCTCAGTATCCTGATGCTACTAAAAATTCGCACCTCTATGCTGGTGACAATACTGCTAATTACCATACTGGGAATACCACTGAGCATCACCATAGTTCCAGAAAGCATCTCATTTGGCAGCATTAGCCTTGATCCAACTTTTCTAAAGTTAGATTTCAAGGGATTATTCAACCAGGGAGAGAACCTGGGTTTCTGGAATTTATTATTCACTTTTTTGATGGTGGTTATCTCTTTCACACTGGTAGACCTTTTTGATACCATGGGGACCTTGTTAGGAACTGCCGACAAGGGAAATATGCTGGATCAAAATGGCCAGTTGCCTAGAATCAATCAGGCACTGTTAGCGGATGCCACTGCTACCACCTGTGGTGCGCTGCTTGGTACTTCTACTGTCACCACTTACATAGAAAGTGGCTCCGGTATCATTGCAGGAGGACGCACTGGCTTAACTTCAGTAGTAACCGGGGTACTGTTTCTAGTAGCCATAATCCTGGCTCCCATAGCAGGTATGATTCCAGTTGAAGCCACCAGTCCCATCCTGATCATGGTTGGGGTACTGATGTTGGATTCCTTACGAAAAATCGATTTCGATAAGTTTGATGAAATGCTACCAGCCTTGTTGGTGGTGATCATTATGCCATTTACCTACAGCATTGCCAATGGTATAGCCTGGGGAATAATCCTCTACACCATTATTAAACTGGCCATTGGGAAACGAGACCAACTGCACCCGATTATGTACATATTATCGATTTTGTTTGCCATCAGGTATTTTGTGTAAGAGCAAGAGCAACAGTTAGGAGCATACAGTCTTAGCAAGAGCTCCATGCTTTATGAACTTTGCTCTACACCCAGTACTACTGTATGCTGTTGCTGTCTACTGTTGCTTCCTAATCAGTGAAGGTCAAACTACCCGTACTTCCCTCTCCATACATATCATCCAGCATCTTGCGATACTTGTTTTTCACAGTACCCTCTAACTTAATATCGTTTACTTTAATTTGAGATTTGCTAAATGTAAGTGCAATATCCGACTGGTACTTATCGATAATTCCATCCTTGTATAGCGAAGCTCTTAGCTCAGCCTCATTACTATTATCCCAATGGAAACTAAAGGCGTCTGCATATTGATGCGCCAGTGCGATTTGTTTATGAATCTGCTTTTCGTTGATATCCTGCACATTTTTCAATACTATCCTGCTGGGATCAAGATTTCGGTCCACCAATTCCTCCAGTAGATGTTGGAGTTCGAATTGTTCATCTTCCAGAGCTCTTTCCAATTCATTTGCGGAATGCTCCATGGCACGTTGTAGCGATTCTTCAGCCTGCTCAATTTTATCTTTGGCCATTTCCCACTCCTCATCCGTTAAATCGTCTGGTTTTCCAGCATTCAAGGATTTTCTAAGGTGCTCACGAGCCGTCTCAAGTGCTTCCTCCTGTTGTTCCATAGCACGTTCCAGGGCTTCCCGTTGCTCCTCCAAAGCTTGCATAATGCGTTCCTTGGTGGTGTCGTTGAATTGGGCATGAAAGCGTTCGAAATTCTGCCCGATATGTTTAAGGTCAACCAATTCTTCGATGTCCAACTCTATGTTGGGGTCGGCAAATATTCGTGCCTCCATTTCGATATCTGGGTGAACCATGATGTGAGGAACCCCGGTAATTGTTTTTGCCACTGGTGGTATAACGAATACATTCCCAAATTGCTCGAACTCCCTTAGGGTTTCAAATTCCGGATCCGCTGAGTCCACTTCCCATATCACCTCCACTGTATTTTCTAAGTCTATATCAATCTCAACATCAATGGGTTCCATCGGAGGCAGCACTTCAACCTCCTGTTCAACAAGCAATTCTAAGGAGTCTTTCTTTGGT
>JANQPK010000109.1 GCA_028289505.1 Cyclobacteriaceae bacterium | reverse complement strand
AAACGCATAGTCTCAGGGTGGGGAAATCGGGGAGCCTCTATCAATAAGTCCCCTGTTTGTTCCAGGGCAATACTAGTGGGAAAAACTGCATTATTTGTCGGTTCATTGGATTGAATATGCAGCCCTGGTTCGATTTCAAACACCAATCTCAGGTTTGAGGTATTTTTATCAATGGCCTCCACCGATCCAGAAATCCATTTTAAGAAATCGGTTTGCTGCCCACACAGGCTGCAGGGTACCAAATAAAAGAGGAATAAGAGATTAAGGTATCTGTAGCAATTCATCTAGTTTGGCCTTAAGCTCTACCAGTTTGGCATCAAAATTTTTACTGTCCAGCAATGACATATACTGTATTTTACCCTCTGGATCAATAATCAGGTTAGAGGCCAGCATCACTTCATCCCGGGCTAGATCAGGCAGTACATCCTGTGGGGCAAAACTGGCGGCAACCGTACCATCTGCATCCAACAAAATCGGAAATGTCAGATTGAATTTATCTTTTAACCTGGAACGAACCAATTCAGGCGGCTCCTTTACGTCGATGATCAACACCTTTACATTTTGATGGGCATAGTTTTGGCTCAGTTCCTCCAAATATGGCGCCTCAGCATTGCAGAAGGGGCACCAAGTGGTGGCGATATGAAGCACCTGGTAGTTGCCTCTAAACCCATCTGAACTGACCACCTCCCCATCAAGATTTGGCAAATAATAACTAGGGCTGGCTGATTGACCAGTTGCGGGCAACAGCGTGGAAGCTACTACCAGGCCGGTTAATAAGAGTTTCAGGATGATATTCATGATACAGGATTACTTAAACTTTTCTTATTGATAGAATAAGCATCCCAACTATTACCGGGCCGGACAAATTACTTCCAGACTATTTCTACGGGCTCTGAATAATTTTTCCACACACCATCTATGAAGTTTTGGTCTGGTTCTCCATTAAAAACCAGGAATCGATACTTGGAGTGATAAGGCTTTTCGGGCTCAATTGCAAACTCTCCCGCTACCATAGGAGCAAAACAGAAATAAGGCATGCTGGGATGTATACGCACAGGCTGTGGATAACGGAAGTTATCTGGATGTCCCATGGATACTATTCCCACCGGCACCTGATCGATGGTCCCATCGATCAGCACCCAATATGGACGGGTATGATTACCGTCTATCCTGTCCTTGCCCTCACTGGTGTAAAATCCTCCCTGACCAACTCCTTGTCTGTTAGGAGCCTGCTGGTCCTTGAAGGCTTCTTCCCCCTCGAACCACTGACTATTACCACGGATACCCATCCCCCCATAACGATACTCGGGCATTACCAAGGAGCTGTCAGTGGCGCAATTGTGAACAGATTCAAGATCAAACAAAAATACTTCCTCCAACGCATACACCCGGATAGTCCAAGTCTCATTTAGTACATTTTTTGGACCTTGCTCCCCACTGATATCTTTATGGACCAGGGTGGTGGTAAAAGTCGCAAATACAGGACCGCTGGTAGTGTCCACTACTGATTCATGATCCACTCTACCCGATTGCTTGTGCTGATTCCAGAAATCAGGTGTGCGACCCTCAAATACAGTGTTGACCCAGGCAAAAAAGAACCCATGTTGGTGCATATGTCCTTCTGGAAACCCTTCAGTTATGATCTGACCCCCAGGTGAAAAAATCGGGTGTATGAATCCACTTTTTCGATAGTAAGCTGGATTTCCTTCCGGTGGCATTACTTCTGCAGTGTGATACCTTAACACCTTTTTATCCACTACAGAAATGGATATGGCATCACCGTTTTGATGGATATGAGCCTTCAAAGGCGGAGTTTTTTTCTCTGACCCCCGAAGGTGGTAAAGTCGTTTCTCCCCAGCCTTCAAGGGTTGGTCTAACAAAAAACAGGATTCATCCGTGGAAATTCTTTGAACTGGGATTGTTTGATTGGTTTTGGGGTTCATCACCAATACGTGGCCAACTTTCCGTAATTCCTCGGGAATCGGGATTCTTATGGGGCCTGAAATACGATCATATTTACCGGCATGAAGTTCGAAAGCCCTTTCCAAAGAGGGTCTAGGATTGCAATAGGTAGCTAACAGCAGAAGTAAGAGGTAAAAAGCTAATCTCATTTTTGAATGGTGAACGGTATTAAATTTAATGATGTCATTGTCAAATTATCTTGATAACCAACCTCCGTCAACAGGCACCACCGACCCATGCATGTAGTCAGAGGCTCCTGATGCCAGGAATACTGCCGGCCCTTTTAAATCCTCGAGTTCGCCCCACCTGCCTGCTGGAATTCGATCCAACATGTTTCTACTTCTTTGTGCATCGGATCGAATCCCAGCAGTTACCGACGTTTTGTAATACCCGGGGGCGATGGCATTGACATTAATGCCTATAGATGCCCATTCATTTGCAAGCGCCTTAGTCAGTCCTAAAACGCCACTTTTTGAAGCCGTGTAAGAGGGGACCTGTAACCCTCCCTGAAAGGATAAAACCGAGCCCACGTTAATGATCTTACCAGGCTTTTTCTGCTGCCTGAAATGGTTGGCTGCTGCCTGTGATAGGAAAAATACCGTGTTCAAATTGATATCTACCACCTTCGTCCAGTCTTTCTCACGGTATTCCGTCGCCGGGGTTCTGCGTATGATTCCGGCATTATTCACCAAAATATCGAGGCCACCTAGTTCCTTCATTACTTTTATTACGATCTCTTGAGCCTTTCTTTGATCCATTTCTGCCAGATCCAAGTGCTCAGCAAAAACACTTTGACCAATGGCTTCGATTTGAGCAACGGTATCAACGCAATCTAGTACATCGATCAAAAAAACATCCGCACCAGCCTCGGCCATACCTACTGCAATAGCCTGTCCAATACCCCGTGCGGCACCGGTCACCAGCGCTACTTTACCATTAAGTTGAAATGGGGATTGAGTATCCAATACCTAACGAATGAACTGCTCCACAAATTCAGATCCCAAACCTACCTCCTGGTAATGCTTCATGCACATTTCGATTTTGGAAAAGACATCCTCATAACCAATGGTGGTGCCATTTTTATCCAGGTACACCATAGCCCCATTCACATTGAACATGGTGATCATTTCATCATCACTATCCACTACCAAGGTATGGGTCTCCCCGGGGGGCTCAAACAGGAACTTCCCGGGTGTAGCTACGAAATCATGCTCCAGATAATGCCAATGTCCTTTGATTACGTACCCATACACTGGACCTGGATGCCTGTGCCTGGTCAGCACTCCTGATTTACGTACTCTTAATAGATTGAACCAGGCTCCTTTATTGGTATCCAATAAAAGTGGTCGGAACCAGATCTCAGGCGCTTGTGGTACCCAAACCCGCTCATCTTCAGGGATGGCATCCATGATCAGATCAGGTTTGGCATAAGGTGGTAAAATAGAAAGTTCGTTTTTCATTTTAGGGGTGTTAAGACTACTCCAAGACTTCGTACAAGATCAATGATTTAGCCTTATTCTTCAACTTCATTTCTCCTATTCTAATACATTTAAAGGATTCTTTAACCTTTTGGTAGGATTTTTGGCTAATCACAATCTGTCCAGGTTCAGCCGCAGATTGTAGTCGTTGGGCTATGTTTACTTCGTCTCCAATTACTGTGTAATCCAGTCTTTTTAATTGCCCTGATCCAATATTGCCGCTAATCATGTCACCAAAATTTATGCCCGCAGTGATGTCGGGCCTAAAAGATCCCGTTTGGGGAAGGCTTTGTATACCTGCTCTAACTGCCAGTACAGCATCAATTGCCCGGTCTAAGTGATAATCGCCACGAAATACCGCCATCACCGCATCTCCAATGAATTTATCGATATATCCGTCCTGCTCTAAAATTTCCTTGACCATCACCTCAAAGTAATCGTTGAGTAAATTCACTACCGTATCAGGATGGGCACTTTCACTAATAGCGGTAAAACCGCAGATATCGATAAATACTACACTGGCCTCTATGGTTTCATTGGCCTTGATATCAGACTCATAATCCTGACTACTCATGAAATTAAGCACCGTCTCATCAACATACATCTTAAGGATGTTGTTTTCTCGAAGCGCTCTCATAGTTTCGCGAATCTGCATTACCTGCTTGATGGTTTTTTCCATGGTGACCTCCAGATCCTGGAAGCTGATGGGTTTGGTGACAAAGTCGAAAGCCCCTCTATTCATGGCGGTTCTGATATTCTCCATATCTCCGTAAGCCGATACGATCACAGCTTTAAGCAATTTGTGTTTTTCGGCCAACTTAGCCAATAAGGTGAGACCATCCATTTCAGGCATGTTGATGTCACTCAAAACTACCGCCACATCTTGATGCTCATCCAGCTTTTCTAGCGCATGCTTGCCGTTGCTGGCAAATACGAACTCATAACGATTCTCTCTGATCTGCTTTCGGAATTTCTGTTTGATCAATACTTCCAGATCCGGCTCATCGTCTACTACCAGAATCTTAGTCATCAGCGAGGGCTTTTAATTTGTCTTTCAATAACTTAAATTCCACCGGCTTGGTAAGAAAATCGTCCGCACCCAGACGTTTAGCGGTATTAAAATTCTCTTCATCCCCGTAGGCAGTAATCATCATCACTACCGGCGGTGGTTTCTTATAGTTTTGTTTGATCTCGCCCAATAGCTCCAAACCACTCATCCCAGGCATGTTGATGTCCGATAAGATCAGTACTGCCTCATGAGGATGCTGCTCAAGATACCCCAATGCTTCTTCTCCTGAAAAGGCGAAGACAAAGTAATATTGACCATTGCGGATCTCCCTGCGGAATCGCTGTTGAAACAGGAGTTGTATATCTTTTTCATCGTCGACAACCAGTATCTTCATGGAGTTAATTTAGGTTATGCTAGATTCGGTAATATAATTACAAATTCAGTTCCCATACCTTCCTCACTTTGCACTTCAAGGGTACCACCGTGACCTTTAGTCACAATGTCGTAACTCAAGCTCAAACCCAAGCCTGTTCCTTCACCCGCTGATTTAGTGGTAAAGAAAGGTTGGAAAATCTTATCAATGATACCGGCTGGAATTCCGGGGCCATTATCTTTTATACTGATCATTACCTTTTTAGCTTTGATTTGCGTTTTTACCGTTACCTGGGGATTGTCAACCGCTCTAACTGCTTGAAAAGCATTATTGACCAGGTTCAGTAACACCCTACCTATTTCCTGGGGAACTATATTAACAGGAGGAAGATTGTCAGCTAATTGCGTACTGAAATTGGCGTTAAAGGTTTTATCCTTGGCCCTGAAACCATGATAGGCCAGTCGCAGGTACTCGTCTACCAAGGCATTTATATCAGTTGATTGCTTTTCATCTGAACCTGCCCTGGAATGCTGCAACATCCCTTTTACAATACTGCTGGCACGTTTTCCATGGTGGTTGATTTTGTTCAAATTAAGACCCAGGTCCTCAATAATCTCCAGTGCGTCTTGTTTGTTGCCCGTCTTAATTTGCTCCTTCATCTCCTCAAGCAGTTCCTCGCTCACTTCAGAAAAGTTGTTGACAAAGTTCAAAGGGTTTTGAATCTCGTGCGCGATACCAGCAGTAAGTTCGCCCAGTGAGGCCATTTTTTCAGAGTGGATCAGTTGCTTTTGAGCCATCTTGAGCTCATCCAGGGCCTGTTGCAGCTCATCTTTCTGCTTGGTTAGTTCAGCAGTGCGCTCTACCACCTGTACTTCCAGGTCCGCTTTCAACTGTAGCATGATTTTATTCTGCTCTTCTTCTTGACGAGTCTTTTCTCTTTCTCTGGCCAGCGCTTTGTCTTGTTTGTTGATAATCACCAACATTACAATCATCCAGATTACTGAGAATACACCAGCAACATCGTAGATACCATCCCATTGCTCATAGAATTCATTGCTGACCACCCGTGTGATCTTGGTCAAAATTGAAACCCCTACGAACGGCGAAACTGCAGTGAAGACTGACTTTTTCTGGTTGAATTCAGGCTTATTGTAGATTAAGTAGGCCAAATACAACAGCAGCAGATAACTGATCCAGGTAGTAACACGGGCGATATCCTCGAAAATCAATTCTACCGCTAGCAGTACTAAAGAGGCTACCATCCCACCCTGGAGGATTTTGTCCCATTTAGGAAGGAAGTCTGTACCACGCAAAGACCTACGCAGGTAGCGAAACATAAAAAAGGCCAGTAAGTACTCTCCCAAATTTGGCTCCATAATTACATTGGTAGATAAATTACGAATTCTGATCCTTTCCCCGGTGATGTTTTAACCTTAATCTACCCTCCATGCCCCTTGGTCAAGATATCATAACCTAAACTGAGTCCCAATCCCGTTCCAATACGACCTCTTTCTCCAACTGTCTTTTGAGAGTAGCAATTTCCTTTATCAAATCAGGTAGCTTTCTAGTTGCGGGCTCAGGGGCTTTGCTTTAGTTTTTGGCCATAACACCTTCATGCCAAGTTATGGCTCAGGTGAATGCAGTTCTACAATTTAACATTATTCATGAAATCTGTACTATATGTTGAGATTTGCCCTTTTGCCCGCCAAATGCATTGGGAGATTCGGGTTACAACAATTAGCTTTAAATACTATGGATTTGGGATTTGGAATGGCCGCCATTGGGCGACCACAGTACATAAATATAAAGCAACAGCAGCAACAGCAACAGCCAGTTGATTTGAGGTCCTTCAGGCGCAAGGGTCTAGAAGTATTGAACTATGCCTATAAGGCTGGTATTAGTTATTTTGATACGGCACCAGGATACGGATTTGCGGAGGAGCTCTTAATGGAATGGATCGCTAGTTTAGAAGACCCCCAGTTAGAAATTGCCACTAAATGGGGCTATACCTATACCGCAAACTTCGACCCCAGGGCCAGACAACATGAAGTTAAGGAGCATTCCATCGACAAACTCAATCAACAATGGGAGTATTCTAAGAAACTACTTCCTCATCTCAGTACCTACCAAATCCATTCTGCCACCCTTGAATCCGGCGTGCTCGGCAACTTACCAGTACTACATCGAATGGCAGAATTGAAGCAGCAATATGGATTGAAGATAGGGCTCACCACCAGCGGTGAGCATCAATTAGAAATAATACGTAAAGCCTTGGAAATAGAAGTTGAAGGGGACACACTATTTGATGTGTTCCAGGTAACCTACAATATTCTTGAACAAGATGTTGCTGCCATCTTTGATAGTCAATCGGCCCGTAATAAAAGATTCATAATAAAAGAGGCGCTTGCCAACGGCAGGATTTTTCCAAATAAACACTATGTGAATTACAAACCGCTTTATAACCAGCTGATAAAGCTGGCTAAAAAATACCACACCGGAATTGATGCTATCGCCTTGCGTTTTTGCATAGATAGCCTGAACCCCTTTTTAGTATTAAGTGGAGCTTCAGAGGTACAGCACCTCCAAGAAAATATGGAGACCGCTGGATTCAAGCTAACCCACGGGGAATTACAATCTTTAAACCAGTTTAGGGTTTCATCAGCAAAATACTGGAATGAAAGGAAAGGCCTAACCTGGAATTAACAGACCCTTCACTTTGTAACGTCTACGGAGTTCATACAGGCTTGATGATCATATCGAAGTCAGCAGCAGTTTCTACCATTTCCTGGATCCGTTTGGGATCAAGAGAGCTAAGACCAGCATCTTGTTCTGTCTCCAGCACCCCCATCTCGAAGAAGTTCAAGAATCATTTAGGACCATGCACAATCCATTTTACCTTAGGTATCCTTAAATACTTGGTGATAGGAGTTATGGAAATGGGGTGGTGGGCCTTGGGTTTGGTAGGGGTTTCTCCTGTGACCAAGTCAAAATCTCCAGTGGTTTTCTGCGGGGTAATTCTGTGGCCTAATACCCATCTTGTCATGGTGGTTTAGTTTTGACAATAAATACCTGCCTTTTATTCCTTAAGCCTCAATTTTTTTAGAAATTTACTTCTATCATTAAAACTTCGCTAACATCATGACAATCGCTGAAATCAAAGAAACCTTTCAACCCGGAGTATTGCATGGGGACCAGGTACAAACACTACTCAACTATGCCCAGAAGCAAAATTTTGCATTGCCCGCTGTAAATGTTATAGGTTCCAATTCAATTAATGCGGTGTTGGAAACCTCAAGGGAGGTTAACTCCCCAGTTATGATTCAGTTCTCCAACGGAGGGGCTCATTTCATGTCTGGAAAAGGCCTGAGCAATGATGGTCAGAAAGCTGCGGTGCTAGGCGCAGTTAGCGGTGCCATGCACGTACACAATGTAGCTGAATCCTATGGAGTGCCGGTGGTTCTGCACACCGATCATGCTGCAAAAAAACTACTACCCTGGGTGGATGGCATGTTGGATGCAGGAGAAGCATACTT
>JANQPK010000102.1 GCA_028289505.1 Cyclobacteriaceae bacterium | reverse complement strand
GTATTGCTTACCTTCTACATGTTCAAGGCTACCATTGCTAAATTTGATTTGGGGATATTTATCTGCGTTGAAGAAATCATCAGACTTTAAATGGTTATCCCGTTTTTCGTTATCGGTGTCAACGCTGGCAACATCGATAGTGAACTCGATTTTACTTCCTGCAAAATCCTCCGAAGTAGATTTTACTTTACTGTCGAATGAACCAAAATTTCCTGTTACCTCTGAAATGACCAGGTGCTCTACGTTGAAAGCGATACTAGAGTGTGCTTTATCAAAACTCCAGTTGGTTTGAGCAACTGCTACCGCAGCAGTTAGCATTAACCCGAATATTAGTGATAGAATCCTCATGATTTTTAAGTTTGTTTAAAAAAATTGCTATGTGTATAGACGTATTCAACATATAATTGTTGCAACATGAAATAATTATTATCACCTATACTAATAATACTAGTTAATACTAATTAAATTAGTATATTTGAGAATGATATCACCCAGAATTAAAGGTAGAGGTGCTCAGGCTATTCTACCTAATAAGTTCGAAAATCTTTACCTTGATAAAGATCCTGGCGATGACCCGGCTGATACTGCTCCGCAAACCCAATATTTTAAAGAGACCCCTAAGAATATTGTCAGCAAATCAGAAAGCCCTGACCTGGGTGTTATGCACTCAATTAATCCCTACCAAGGATGTGAGCATGGGTGTGTCTATTGCTATGCCCGCAATTCTCATAACTATTGGGGATTTGGCTCTGGAATGGATTTCGAAAGTAAAATAATTGTAAAACCAACTGCTCCACAATTATTGGAGAATTATTTATGTAAATTCTCTGGGGAGGTTACCCCCATCGTGCTTTCGGGTAATACCGATTGTTACCAACCTGCTGAGCGTAAGTTTCAATTGACCAGAAAGTTGCTTCACCTTTTCTATCGTTATCGCCATCCGGTAACCATGATAACAAAAAACAGTTTGATTCTAAGGGACCTGGATATCCTGAAAAACTAGCCCAAGAAAATCTGGTACATGTCTATATCTCTATCACCTCTTTGACTGAATCTATTCGTTCCCGCATGGAACCTCGGACTGCCACTGCCAGCAAACGGCTCCAGGTGATCAAAGCCCTCTCCTCGGATGGCATTCCGGTAGGTATTATGAATGCACCCATCATCCCGGGCCTTACTGACCATGAGACTCCCGCCATCCTAAAGCAGACAGCTGCTGAAGGATCGCTCACTGCTGGATTTACAGTAGTTCGATTAAATGGTAATAATGGCCGTCTATTTGAAGATTGGCTCTTGAAAACCTTCCCTGAAAGAGCGGATAAGATATTAAATCAAATCGCCGACTGTCATCAAGGTAATCTAAACGATTCCCAATGGTTTCGGAGACAAAAAGGAACCGGTAAAATAGCTGACATCATTGGGCAAATGTTCAACACTGCCTTCAACAAGTATTACCGGGGCAGGTCGATGCCCACTCATAATAAGAATTTGTTTCGAAGAGGCGGGAATCTTCTGCTGGATCTCTGATCTTCTGTTCTCAGGTCTTTGATCTTATCAAATGAAAAGAGTTCAGAGATCTGAAACCAGAGATCAAAGATCAATAGGTATTTGCGTAGCCAGTAAATCCACCAGGGTTTCTCTGCGTCTTATCAGATGTGCTTGGCCATTTAATATCATCACTTCTGCGGGTCTTGGTCGGCTGTTATAATTTGATGCCATGCTAAATCCATAGGCGCCAGCATTCTTAATAGCAATAATATCCCCTTCAGATACCTGGTTGAGGGTGACATTCCAACCTAAAGTGTCCGTTTCACATATGTAGCCTACTACTGCATAAACCCTGGTATTTCCATTTAAATTAGAAATATTGGTCATTTCATGATGAGCATCATACATCATGGGTCGTAACAGATGGTTCATCCCCGAGTCAACACCAACGAACACGGTAGCAGGGGTAGTTTTTATTACATTGGCATTCACCAGCAAGGTCCCTGCCTCACTTACCAGAAACTTTCCCGGTTCGAACCACAGTTCCAAATCTCTGCCGTATTGCTTGCAAAATTTGCTGAAAACTACTTTCAACTGCTGTCCCAGGTCTACTATGTCTGTTGCTGGATCTCCTTCTTGATAGGCTACTTTGAATCCACTACCAAAGTCTATATAATCCAGGTTGGGAAAGTTCTCTGCTACCCCTAGCAGTATTCCAGCACCTTTTAGAAATACTTCCGTATCCAGGATATCGGACCCTGTATGGATATGCAATCCATTTATGTTCAGTTGATATTGATTGACAAGTTCCAGTATCTCTGGCAGTTGGAGTACCGAAATCCCAAATTTGCTGTCTATATGTCCGGTAGAAATTTTGAGGTGACCACCAGCCATGATATGAGGGTTGAAACGGATACAGCATGGTTTATTGCTACCATAGGTTTGCCCAAACTTCTCCAACATAGGAAGGTTATCAATGGTAATCTGTACGTTTTGGTCTGCTGCCCATTTGATTTCCTCAAATTCCACACAATTGGGGGTAAATTGGATTTCCGATGGTTTATAACCAGCTTCCAAAGCCAGCTGTAACTCTTGCTTTGAAACCACATCTAGACCAACTCCCATAGCACGCATTAATTTCAAAATGGAGACATTGGTGAGTGCTTTAGCGGCATACTTGATTCTCATTGATTGTCCCTCGAATGCAGCCCTCATTTTTTTTATTTGATCCTCTATTTTCGAAGCATCATAAACGAACACCGGTGTACCGTGTTCCCTGGCCAGGGAGACTAAATCAACTCCTTGAATTACGTATCGTTGGTCAATTATTTCCATTTCCTAAAAATCAAAAAAGGATGCCTATTTACATCCCCGGCTAAATTTAACGGAATTTTGCAAACAGAACCATCCTTTGTACATTACTGATTAAAATTTCATACATGCGCGAACTTCGGATGATTGGTGCTCGCTTGCTGGTGATGGCAGCACTTCAGTTTCTCATTTATTCCTGCACTACCGACCGAGACTACCTTAAAACCTACAAAGACTCCCAAATTGTTTTGATTGGCAACAATCTCGGTTCCAGGATGATGAATTATGGTTATTTCGAAACTGAATTACAGCTTCGTTATCCTGACAGTTCACTGATTATTCGCAACATGTGTGATGGTGGTAATACTCCAGGGTTTCGACCTCATTCAGGTCGGGAAACTCCTTGGGCCTTTCCAGAAGCAGAGCAGTACTTTGAGGAATTGACCAAGAATTCGGGTAGTCAAGGGCATTTTGAAACGCCGGACCAATGGCTAAGCCGACTAGAAGCCGATATCATTATTGCTTTTTTTGGATTTAACGAATCTTACCAAGGCGCCTCCGGGGTAGACCGTTTTAAGCAAGAATTACAAGCCTTTATAACACATACCTTATCTCAGCAGTACAATGGCCAATCAGCTCCACAGCTGGCCTTGGTTTCACCCATTTCCTTTGAGGACCTGTCTATGACCCTTGACCTTCCGGATGGCGTTGAGGAAAATCATAACCTGGCACTTTACACCAAGGCAATGGAGGAAGTAGCACAATTAAATGATGTGCTTTTCGTAGACCTGTTAAATCCCAGTGCTGATTGGATGAGTAAAACTGGTGACCCCCTAACCATCGATGGATTACAGCTCAATCATATCGGCTATGAGAAATTATCCCCTTATTTAGCAGACATGCTATTCGGTAAAGCAAAAATAAGATCTCAACACCGGGAGCTGGTCCATGAAGCGGTACAGGAAAAAAACTGGGTATGGCAAAACGATTTTAAAATACCTAACGGAGTGCATGTATTCGGACGCAGGTACAATCCTTTTGGACCTGATAATTATCCCGCAGAATTGACCAAGATTCGTGAGATGACAGAAATCAGAGATCAGGCCATTTGGAACGCTGCGGCCGGAGAACCATTAGATCTCCAACAAGCCGATGCTCAAACTAGTGCGCTGCCACCGGTAGAAACCAACTTCAAATTGGAAGTTGATGGTGAGGCACCTAGATACTTATATGGCCAAGAAGCTTTGGCAACCTTTACCACGGCACCCGGTTATCAGATAGAACTATTTGCTTCAGAATCTGAGTTTCCCGATTTGGCAAACCCAGTACAAATGTCATTTGATGCCAAGGGAAGGCTCTGGATTGCCACCATGCCCAGTTATCCTCATTGGAAACCAGGGGATCCGAAACCGAATGACAAGATAATCATTCTCGTCGACCAGGATAAAGATGGTAAAGCCGATGAACAGATTACGTTTGCTGATAATCTGCATTTACCCACAGGATTTGAAATTACCCATGAAGGTGTTTTCATCTCACAAGGAACCAATCTGGTTTTATTGAAGGATACCGATGGTGATGATCGTGCTGATAGCAGGGAAATAATATTGAGTGGTTTTGATGACCACGATACGCATCACGTCATCAGCGCTTACTGTGCTGATCCTTCCGGAGCCATTTACATGGGGGAAGGGGTATTTCTCCACACTAACGTGGAGACTCCGTATGGAACGGTAAGAGGAACAAATGGAGGTTTCTACCGCTATAACCCAGCCCGACGCCACTTGGAACGAACCGCACAAATCCCAATACCCAATCCGTGGGGGATTGCCTTCGACCGATGGGGTCAGAATTTTTTTGCTGAAACATCTGGTCCCGATGTGAGATGGATGATGCCTGCCAGTATAAAACCCCGTTACGGAGTTTCCGTCCATAAATCATTCAATCTAATTGAGGACGCCCATAGGGTGAGACCCACTTCTGGTCTTGAGTTTGTTTCAAGCCGCCATTTTCCGGATGAAGTACAGGGTGATCTTCTAGTAAATAATACCATTGGGTTTCTGGGAACCAAGCAACATATGATGATGGATGATAGCACCGGTTATATGAGTAAACATCGACATGACCTGGTTCAATCAACCGATATAAATTTCCGACCAGTTGATATGGAGTTTGCTCCCGATGGTTCTCTTTATCTGGTAGATTGGCATAACATTTTGGTTGGACATATGCAGCACAATGCCCGGGATCCTTTAAGAGACCATTCTCACGGACGAATCTATCGCATTACCTACCCTTCCCGACCACTGGTAGCAGCTGCTAAGGTCCATGATGCTAGTATCAAGGAACTGTTGGATAATCTTAAGCTTCCCGAGTACCGTACACGCTATCGCACCAGAAGGGAGTTAAGAGGACGTGATGTTAGTAGGGTTTTGGCCGAGCTTGAATTGTGGACACAGGAACTTGACTTCAAAGACCCCAACTATGAACATCATCTGTTGGAAGCATTATGGGTAAGCTGGGGAATGAATCAGATTAATACTGATCTGCTTACACAGTTGTTGAATTCAGAAGATTTCAGGGTGAGAGCTGCGGCAGTTCGAGTAGTCCGCTACCTGGGTCACCAGTTAGATGATAAAACCGCCTTGTTAGTAAAGGCTGCCAATGATGAGCATGGCAGAGTAAGGTTGGAGTCTATTGTTGCAGCCTCCTGGATGGACAGGGATGAAGGCATGAAAGTAATTGAGGCCGCCAGAGAAAATGAGATGGATAAATGGATGGTACACGCGTTTCAAACCGCTGAGGCCCATCTAAATGGAAAGTCTTTGGAAGAAGTCAAGGAAGAGGCAGCTAAAACCGATCTTGAAGGGGATAATCTGGCACTGTTCAACCTGGGTAAAGAAATCTATGAAAGAGACGGTTCTTGTATGACCTGTCATCAGGTTGATGGAAAAGGATTGGATGCATCTGGGTTTCCTCCTTTGGCTGGTACTAAGTGGGTGCTGGGTAGTGAAGAACGACTCATCAAAATTGCGCTCAATGGACTCTATGGTCCTATAACCGTGTTGAATAAGGAATATGCCGGAACTGTGCCTATGACACCTAATAAAGACCTGCTTAATGACCAGGAACTGGCCGGGGTACTAACCTACGTCAGAAATGCTTTTGGAAATAAAGCTTCCGTGATTAGTGTCGAACAAGTAAAACAAGTAAGGCAATCCACCTCGGATAAACAGGGATTCTATACTGCGGAAGAGTTACTGAAGCAGCACCCGCACCTGGAGGCCAACTAGATTGTTAAATAATGTTAAATCCGGCTCTGACCATCATTAATACCCTATTTTTGTATTATGACCAGAGGAACCATTCGCTGGATTACTATACTGATGGGGGTATCACTGATCGGATTGGTGAGTTTCCAATTATATTGGATCAACAACTCATTAATGATCAGCGAGGAGCGGTTTAAACAAGATGTACATCAGGCTTTGAATAATGTGGTGGCCAAACTGGAACAGCAGGAGGCACTATTTACCATCAGTAACAGCTTTGAAACTTCTTTTGATCTCAATGAGCTGGATTCTCTTTCATTCGACACCCTGGAGCTGGTAGACCGGGGTCGTAGTTCCATTCTAGTACGCAGAGGAGATAGTCTTTCGGCAAAGGGTCAATCAGATCTTCAGGTCAGTGTTGAACAGGAAGGGTTTAAACTGGACTTTGAACAACAAAACCAGCTAAAAGCTAGGTCCATCGGGCCTGCAGAACCTGACATTGAGTTGGAGATACTCAAAATACAGCAAAAAGCAGACTCTATAAAAGAAAGGTCCAAACTGGAGAATAAGTCAGAGATGGTCACTATCATCCTTGATGAGCTTTTGACTGGTAAGCGAAAACTTTCCAATCGCCTACAACCGCAACAGCTTGATTCTTTGTTGAAAATAGAACTCGCAAATAAAGGAATCGATATCGAATACTTGTACGGAATTCTGGATCAGAATAGTGATAGTTTGATTTATGCCGCTGAAGCAAACGGTGCACAGGATTTACTACAATCAGACCTAAGGGTAACCTTATTCCCCAATGATATTATTGGTAACATTAATTATCTTATTGTCCACTTTCCTGAACAACAGATCTATTTAATTCGGAAAACCTGGTTAAGCCTGATCATGGGATTGATCCTTATTCTAATAGTGGTCTTTTGTTTTGCTTACGCGCTTTTCACCATAATCCGTCAAAAGAAACTGTCATCTGTGAAAAATGACTTTATCAACAACATGACCCATGAATTCAAAACTCCAATCTCTACCATCTCTCTTGCCACCGAAGCATTGCAAGATCAGGCGGTGGTTCAGAGCCCTGGAGTCAGAGAACGCTATCTAAAAATAATTGATACGGAAAACCAAAGATTAAGTCGGCAGGTCGAGAAGGTTTTACAAATAGCCAGTCTGGAAAAAGAGGATTTTGAACTCAAAATTGAAAATGTTGATGTGCATAAGACCATAGAGAAAGCCTTGGAGAATATCGCCTTGCAGGTAGAAAAAAAGGGGGGTAGTATTACCACTGATTTTAGTGCTAATAGTAAGCTTATACCGGCAGATGAACATCATTTGACCAACATTATTTATAACCTGCTGGATAATGCCAACAAATACTCCATTAAACCTCCTCAAATCAACATTACCACCAGTGATGAGCCTGGTAAAGGAATCCTAATTCGCATCATCGACAATGGTATTGGGATGACTAAAGAAGTAGTCAATCGAATTTTTGATAAGTTTTACAGAAAACCTACCGGCAATTTACATGATGTTAAGGGTTTTGGCTTAGGGCTTTCTTATGTGAAAACCCTGGTAGAAGCACATGGAGGTAATATTGATGTGAAAAGCGCTCTTGGCAAGGGCAGTGTGTTTGAAATATTCTTACCCAACCATCACATATGAGTAAAAAGAAGCTGCTTATTGTAGAGGACGATGAAAATCTAGGGCAAATACTTAAAGAGTACCTGGAAATAAAAGGATTTGATACCGAGTTAGCCAGAGACGGTGAAGATGGTCTCTTGGCCTATCAACAAAGTGTCTTTGATCTTTGTATTTTGGATATTATGATGCCTAGGAAGGATGGATTTACCTTGGCCCGAGAGATCCGCTTACTTAATAAAGCAATACCCATCATATTTCTCACCGCGAAATCTATGAAGGAAGATACCATTGAAGGGTTTAAAATTGGGGCAGATGACTACATTACCAAGCCATTTAGTATGGAAGAGTTATTGCTTCGGATAGAGGCGGTTTTAAGACGCTCATCCGGTGCTAACTCCGAGACCAAAAGTGTGTATAGTTTTGGCGCCTTTATCTTTCACTACGACCAACAAGTGCTGGCTTTCGGTGATGAAAAACAAAAACTCACCTCGAAAGAGTCTGAATTATTGCGATTACTTTGTCAGAATATCAATCAAACACTTGACCGATCTGCTGCCCTCAAATACATCTGGAAAGACGATAGTTATTTCAACGCCCGTAGTATGGATGTCTATATTGCTAAACTTAGAAAACACCTTAAAAAGGACGAGAATATTCAGATTCTGACTATTCATGGTGAAGGTTTCAAACTTGTTTCTTTAAACTAGATTAAGTAGCTTTATTATCGCCCAAATGGGTGTCACACCTTCCCAACAGGGAACTTCAAGACTGAATCATGATCAATATAATTCCTTCTATTACCGTTATGAAGGGCCGAACTACCCGGCTTATGCAAGGAGATTATAGCCGTGAAACAGTTTATGATCAGAGTCCCCTGGAGATCGCAAAACAGTTCGAGGATGCTGGAGTTTCCAGGGTGCACCTGGTTGACCTTGAAGGAGCCCGACGAGGGGCCTCAATTAACTTTGAGGTACTTGAATCAATTGCAGGCCATACGGATTTAGAAGTCAGTTTTAGCGGAGGCATCTACAATGATGGAGATATCATTAAGGCTTATGAGTACGGAGCTAGCAGTATTATTGCCGCCACTATAGCCGCTTACAGGCCTGACTACTTTGCTTCTTGGATTTTATCATATGGCAGAGAGCGTATTATGCTGGGGGCAGATTCAATAAACGGGAAGGTAGCAATCAGAGGATGGCAAAAGGACACAGAGATTGACCTGTTTGAGCATATAGAGTCTTTTTTCAATCGAGGGCTTAAATATGTAAAGACCACAGATATTCCGAAACATGGGACTATGAGCGGACCTTCTGTTGATCTTTACCAGTCCATTCTCGATCGTTTCCCAGGGATTTGCTTGCTGGCTAGCGGTGGGGTACGATCGATCGACGACATCGAAAAGCTGCGTGAAATGGGTGTTTGGGGGGTGGT
>JANQPK010000100.1 GCA_028289505.1 Cyclobacteriaceae bacterium | reverse complement strand
GGAGTTTTTCAAATACATGTACGACCTGTTACAAAAGTACGGGGCCGGCGATATTAAAATTTTCGGTGGCGGGGGTGGAACCATTCTTCCTGAAGAAGTAAAAGAGTTGCATCAATACGGGATTGCCAAAATATACACCCCAGACGATGGCAGATCCATGGGTTTACAGGGCATGATCAACCACCTGGTTGAGTGCTGCGATTTTCCTACAGGTAACTTGAAAACAACCCAGAATGGCATACTGGATGGTCTCAAAACCAGAGATCCTCAATCCATCGCCCGCATCATATCAGCAGCTGAAAACTATAATGAGAAAAGCTCCTCAATCCTGCAAGATATACAGGGGATGATCAAGCAGCCACCACCAACGCTGGGTATCACCGGAACTGGTGGTTCTGGAAAGTCCTCATTGGTTGACGAGCTGGTTCGACGCTTTCTTCAGGACTTTGACGAAAAGTGTGTAGCCATTGTTTCAGTCGATCCCTCTAAACGGAAATCAGGAGGGGCACTGCTAGGTGACCGTATTCGCATGAACGCCATAAATCACCCCAGGGTTTATATGAGATCATTGGCCACCCGACAATCCAATCTGGCCTTGTCAAAATACGTAAAGGATGCCCTGGATATTGTTAAAGCTGCTGGATTTGACCTGGTTATCCTGGAAACCTCCGGCATCGGCCAATCCGATACTGAAATCATAGAACATTCTGACGTTTCATTATATGTGATGACTCCAGAGTATGGTGCAGCCACCCAGCTGGAAAAAATCGATATGCTGGATTATGCCAATTTGGTAGCGCTAAACAAATTCGACAAGAGAGGGTCAGCGGATGCCCTTCGAGATGTGCGTAAACAACTAAAAAGGAACCAGCAACTGTGGGATGTGGATGACCACCAATTACCGGTTTTCGGAACTATTGCCAGCCAATTTAATGATCCCGGAACCAACCAGCTTTACTTGAATATAATAGAGGCCTTAAATAAAAAAACTAAGGCCAGCTTGGCTTCTTCCTTCCAGGTTAGCGATGAGATGTCTGAAAAGGTATTTATTATTCCCAATCAGCGGAACCGGTATTTATCGGAAATCTCCGAAAACAACCGCCAATACGACCAGTGGGCCATGGAACAGTCTGAGGTAGCCCAATCCTTGTACGCACTTCAGCGATCAATCCAATGGTTGGAACGCACCAAAGATCAAAAAGACACCATTTCTGAACTAAAAGCACACCATCAGCAATTGGTCAAGGAATTGCACCCAAGAAACCTGGATCAACTGGAACAGTGGCAACAGAAAAAGGAACAGTATCGAGAAAAGCACTTTAAATTCACCGTCCGCAATCGTGAATTAAGTATTCAAACCCACACGCCAACCTTATCACATACCTCCATTCCAAAGGTATCCCTTCCAAAATACCAGGCTTGGGGGGATTTGTTACAATGGATTTTACAGGAAAATGTGCCGGGTTCCTTTCCTTATACCGCCGGAGTCTATCCCTTCAAAAGGGAGGGCGAAGATCCCACTCGAATGTTCGCCGGAGAGGGCGGACCGGAGAGAACCAACCGGCGGTTTCACTATCTGAGCCAAGACATGCCGGCCAAACGGTTGTCAACCGCCTTTGATTCCGTTACCCTGTACGGCTCGGACCCTGACCATCGTCCCGATATTTACGGTAAAATCGGTAATTCCGGAGTGTCCATTTGCTGCCTAGATGATGCAAAAAAGCTTTATTCTGGATTTGACCTGGCTGATGCTAAAACTTCGGTCAGCATGACCATAAATGGTCCAGCTTCCATCATAACTGCCTTTTTTATGAATGCTGCCATCGATCAACAGTGCGAAGTATATATCAGGGAACAGGGGCTGCAGTCAGAAATAGAAAGTAAGATTAATAAGCTGTATCAAGGCCATGAGCAGCTTCGACCTTGTTATCAAGGGGCACTTCCCCAGGGAAATGACGGGGTAGGTTTAATGCTACTGGGTGTAACCGGTGATCAGGTATTGCCCCTGGAGAAATATCAACAAATTAAAAACAAAACCCTGGAAAGTGTCAGGGGAACGGTGCAAGCGGATATCCTTAAGGAAGATCAGGCGCAGAATACCTGTATTTTTTCTACCGAGTTTTCATTGCGCCTGATGGGCGATGTGCAGGAGTACTTTATCGAAAGGAACATTCGCAATTTTTATTCAGTTTCAATTTCGGGTTATCATATTGCAGAAGCGGGTGCTAATCCCATCACTCAGTTGGCTTTCACGCTTGCTAACGGATTTACCTATGTGGAGTACTTTCTCTCTCGTGGAATGGATATCAACAAATTTGCACCCAACCTCTCCTTCTTTTTCAGTAACGGGATTGATGCCGAATATGCGGTGATCGGGCGGGTAGCCAGACGGATATGGGCCAAGGCAATGAAGCATAAATATCAGGCGGATCACCGGTCACAGATGCTTAAGTATCACATCCAGACCTCAGGTCGCTCATTGCATGCTCAAGAAATTGACTTTAACGATATCAGAACCACCCTACAAGCCCTTTATGCCATTTACGATAATTGCAACAGTCTTCATACCAACGCTTATGACGAGGCCATCACCACCCCCACCGAAGATTCCGTAAGAAGGGCGATAGCCATACAACTCATCATTAATAAAGAATTGGGACTGGCAAAGAATGAAAATCCAATGCAGGGTTCTTTCATCATTGAAGAGCTCACAGATCTGGTGGAGGAAGCTGTTCTGCTAGAATTTGACCGTATCAATGACCGAGGAGGCGTCTTGGGTGCCATGGAAACCATGTATCAACGGGGAAAGATACAAGAGGAAAGCCTTTATTATGAAACCTTAAAACACTCAGGGGAACTACCCATCATGGGGGTGAATACATTCCTTTCGTCCAAAGGTTCGCCAACCATAATCCCCGGTGAGGTAATTCGTGCTACCAAAGAGGAGAAGCTAAATCAGATTAGTACCATTGAGAAGTTGCACCAATATCAGAAGCAGCCTGCTGATACCTGGTTGCACAATATCAAACAAGCTGCTATCCAAAATCAAAACATATTTAATGTTCTAATGGAAGCTTCGAAATACTGCTCCTTAGGTCAGATGACCCATACTATGTTTGACGTGGGTGGGCAGTATCGAAGAAACATGTAAAGCCACATCATGAAATTTGACAAAACTACTGTCGTTACTTACAAATCTGAACTGGAGTACCAGTCCGTAAACCCACAGGGCAATACAGTCGAAATCGACATGTACGGGCCTGAACAAAAGCAGCATCAGTCCCCAACAGAATTGTTACTTTCAGCTACCGCTGCTTGTTCGGCTGTAGATGTAATACAAATCCTACAGAAAAAACGAAAGACTATCGAGGGGCTCCAAGTGGTGGCAAACGGCAACAGACGAACGGAGAATCCCAAGTATTTCACGGATATTTTGCTGACTTTCAAGCTATCCTCACCCGACACTTCTCTTGAAGAGTTGGAAAAGGTGGTAGCATTATCAGTGGATAAGTACTGCTCAGTGGCTGCCACCGTGAGAGGGGTGGCCAATTTGAGGTATCAAAGTGAGATTGTAGCTAAGGATTGAAGGATTGATGGTTAACCTTCTCTATAGGCTTCCATCAATTTTCTTCGCATCACTTTATTAGAAGCGGTGCGAGGTAGCTCAGGCACTACTCGCAGGTCGGATAACTTAAAAAGTGGGTTAATT
>JANQPK010000092.1 GCA_028289505.1 Cyclobacteriaceae bacterium | reverse complement strand
AATGAATATCTACGATAAAGTAGTGCCATTTCCCAGGTACAATATTGCCGGAAACCGTCCAGTGTTTTTCCTTCTGATCGGCATTTGAAGCAATTTTCTTTTCAATCCATCTATTGGTAACTGATAACTTTTTACCTCTTATTCTAAGCGCCCAGGGGGGATTATTGTAGGTATCACGTCTGTCAGGAACGCTGTGGAACTGTGCCAGATATTCATTACTGGTAGGGTCGGGTTGGAAATCTTTGGGGAAGTATATTGCAAATTTCACACCCCAGGTAGAAAAATGAGGATGCCAATTGGGCGTACCATAGGCACCCCGGAACCGTATTTCACACCTCGGATTTGAATGTACCCCTAAAGGAATAAAGGCGCGATAAGCCTTCTTGCCGGAAATGGACACTTCATCGGAAGTGACACTCCGGAGTCCTTCGGTGGCCCAGTAATCATTTCGAATTCCTGACTCAAATTTTTCTTTAAAGCTTTGTGGATATATGGCCAGTCCATTGACACAGATAGCAAGCATAAGGAACCAGGCCTTAAACAGTGTAGGTTTGCCAGCCAGCCTACTGGTAAGGTTGCGCATTGATTAGTAAGTGGTAAAATTAGCGTTATAATGTTTATAGCTGGGTTAATCTAGGCTACCCTATGATCACGAAGTGTGCCAATTTGTATGTGGTAACAATAATATTACATAAACATCAGATTATCAGAATGATATAGAAACTGACGTAAGTGATGGATCGTTATCAATATTTCATAATGATAATACCCGTCATGTCATATTGATAAAGAAAGCCCCTTAAGGTTTGAGAAACCGTCTGGTGATGATCTCATCTCCTGCCTTGGCGCGCAAAAGATAGATGCCCGAGGGATAGGATTCTACATCCAGGTTTTCAGATGCTTGTGAATAAACCACGCCCAGGTTTTTTGATTGAATTCGTTTCCCGTGAAAATCATAGATTTCCAACAATACTGAAGTGGGTTGACTAACTGCCATTTTTACTTGCATATCGACAATCACTGGATTTGGATAGAACTCAAATTGTTGGAAGGTTAGGTTGGGATCCAGACTTCTGGCATAAGGTCTAGGATCTGTTGCTTCAAAATAGTCCGAACTTGCAGAACATCCCTGTTGGTTATAGATCTGTACCGAGTAGGATCCTGGTGCGGTTATTTCCAAACTATGACTAGTAGCGCCCTCAATTTTTTCACCGTTGCTGAACCATTGATATGCCGTGGCCTCTACGGCGATAAAGAGAGAATCCGCTGATTGTGCTATTTGTGGCTTGGCCAACCCAGGATCTTGATTTACGGTATAAGTCATTTCAGAATAACAGCCGTGAACATCTGTAATCTCAACCCTGTATACACCCTCCTCAAGGGCATTCAGGCGGGGACCATTGCCCCCATTGGACCATTGGTATTGGTATGGTCCGTATTCCCCTAATACTACCAATTGAATGCTTCCGTCGTTTCCGGCGCAACTTGCATTGGTAATAGTGCTTTCAACTTCCATCTCAGTGGGACCGGGTGTCACATCTACAGTAAATGAAAACCTGTTGGTACATCCATTGGCATCGGTAATGGAAACCTTATAGATACCGGCGGATAGATTATCGAGCCCCGGGGTTTTAGCATAATCGGTATTCCACTCGAATTGATAAGGTGCTTGCCCTCCGTTGACCTGAAGTTTTATAGAGCCGTCGTTGTTTCCACAGTGTGCGTCATTGATCTCCGCTTCAACGCTTAATTTAGCGGTAACCCCACCCACAAATATTGTTTTAGAGGAACTCCATCCATCACTTCCGGTAACGATAACATCGTATTCACCTCTGGGTACGTTTAGTAAGTCTTTAGTGGTGTCTCCATTGGACCACCGATAACTATAGGGACTGCTTCCGCCAGATACCGTAAGTTTCACCGATCCGTCACTACCGTTGCAGCTGGCATTATTTACTTCGGAGGCAATACTGGGTAGATCCTCAGGTCTAAGTACAAAAACCGATACATGGTCATAACCCTCAGTACCGGTTTGATCATAAGCCTTAAGCTTGAATACATAACGCCCTGGAACCAGATTCTCAATACTTACATTCAGTTGTTCAGGATTCTGAATCTCTACCTCAGTAGGTCCGTCTGATTGCGTCCATATCAAGCTATCCACACTATCATTCTCATCTTGGTCCGAAGCGGTTCCTTTCAATTCAACGGAATTCTCTGGCAGCACCACGGTAATATTAGGGCCTGCATTGGCATCCGGAGGGTGATTGAGGTTAGATTTTACGGACAAAAGTACATCGTCGCTGTCCGTTGCTCCTTCATTATCCGTTACTAGAAGTCGCAGTACATAAATCCCTTCTTCAAGGTCTTGCAGGGTAACCTCAGCAGCATCCTGGTTTGAAAAGGTAAGGTCACTCGGTCCTGATATTTGTCTCCATCGATAAGCCACTATGGTACCATCCGGATCGCTGGCGCTGCCTTTAAGGGTGATGTCTGATTGTGTATCCAGTATGATGTCAAGATCTTGACCGGCATTGGCCCTCGGTTTTTTATTGGCTCTAGGAGTTACATTATTTAGAAAACCGTTGTTCTTAACCGATACTTCGTCGAAATAAAGCAATCGCTCAGTTACTCCTGCTCTCCTTGAGGTATTCACCCTATCTTGTTGCTTCCAATCCCACTTGTAGATGCCAATTTTAAAGTAGGACCCTAGTCTGTCGTTGTATCCAGTGGGTCCACCATGATTAACTTTAAGATCAGCAGCTGTAGGTGGTGCACCGACTTTCATGTAAAACTTCATAAAACCATCACCGTTTGAACTGTAGTCCCAATGAATGTCAACCACAAAGTAGTGCCACCTTCCTGGTACAATTTTTTCCGATAGGGTCCAATGCTTTTCTCTTTGGTCGATATTACTGGCAATTCGCTTAGAGATCCACCTATTGGTTACAGAAAGGGTTCTTCCTCTTAATCTCAAGGCCCATGGTGGACTGGAGTAGGTATCCTCCGGATCGGGCACACTATGGTACTGTGCGATTATTTCAGAACTGGATTCATCGGCTTGAAAATCTTCTGGAAAATAAATGGCAAATCTGGTGCCGAAGGTTTTGCCGTTTGATTGGAAATGCTCTACCCCTCTACCGCCTCGAAATCGAATCTCGGATCTGGCATTAGAATATTTGCGAGCTGGAAGATAAGCACGATATGAACTAGAGCCCGAAGTAGCATGATCGTTGGAAACTGTATTGTTATGACCTTCAAAGGCCCAGTATTCATCTCTGATTCCGTTTTCAAAACTCTCCGTGAATGTTTGTGCTAGAAATGGGTAGGGTACAAATACTACCGCAGCAATAGTTAAAAAAAGTTTCAGGAAGATTGCGCCAACTTTACCGCCCGAAATGTTCTGCATAAAGACTACCTCGTTTAAATGTAATATTTTAATAAGGTTAAGTCAGTGCAATGTTACAGGCTCATGCTATCATAGAGTGTGCCAAACTAAGTTATGCTTGATATATTATATTTAAACCTCTGTATATCAATAGTATAAAAAATTTATTTGTTTAAACACAAAAATCAGAGTGTCAGAATGATAACTTTCAGATTTCATAATGATAAAATATAATTATATCAATATATGTTTGCGGTATACTCAGGAAATACATGGAAATCTATACCTGTTTTATTGACTAATATTAAGATTAAATTGTGATTTTTTAATTAATTGTACTATATTGCGCGTTGATTTTTAGGTCGTTTTCCGTTTAAGGAATCCATCCAAAGTTCAATTTTTTACGCCATAAAGGCCTAAGGTCCTAGATGATACGAACTAATGCCATAAACAAATTAGGCTTTGGAAGTCAGAGTATTTCCGCAGAATGGCTGGTTTTAGGCTATTTCTTGTTTAGCTTATCCGTAAGCATCGTGTTGCGAGCCAATACTGCGGCGGTCGATGGTTTTTTTGCTGAGCTGGGTAATGTTTCTGCAGCGTTAGCCTCTGGAAAGGGATTTGCAGATGTTTTCGGAGCTGCTACAGGACCAACCGCCTGGTGTCCGGTACTGAATGTGCTATGCTATGCAATTGTGTTTAAAATTTTCGGAGTCAAATCAGTGGCTGCTTTCTGGACCCTGATAATTTTCCGATGTTTGTTATTCTCAATATCCCTGTGGTGGTTACTAAAACTCGAGTATTCTCCGAAATTTGACCCTTACAAGATTTGGTTAGTCCCCATTTTTTTGTGCTATACTACCTTGGTGATTTACCGAACGGGTCCAAAGGATTCCATGTTCTCTATTTTCTTATCAGTCTTCACTATTTATGTTTTAGTTGGTTGCTGGCGTGAGGGTATTAGCACCCACAAAATAGCCTTATTTCTGCTGGCCTTGTTACTTCCCCTTGCCAGCATTACATTGGCAATCGGAGTGGTAATACTATTGACGGCCATATTCATCATGCGCAAATCACAGGTTAATGTAAGGAACATAACTGTGGGCACCATTGCATTGGCTGTTATGTTCATGTCCTTTGGTGGGTGGGGGCTTTATAATCGAGCCCGGTTAGGAAGTTTCATACCGTACAAATCCAATCTTTGGTTTGAAATGTACATATCCAACGTAGTTGATCAGGATGGCATTCTTAAATATTCCAACTACAGAATCTATCACCCGTATACCAATCAACAGGTTGCTAAGAGCTATCAGACAAAAGGGGAGGTCAGTTTTCTGGAAGAATATCATGATGCCTCAATTCAATACCTTAAACAGGAGCCCCTGGATTTTATCACCAAGGTGATCAACCGAGGGATCAACATATTCATATTTGCCAAGTCCGAAAGAGATATTGAACTGGCTTCAGTGGAAGAATTCAAAACTAGTGACCTGCTACTATTGGAAAAGGCAGGTTTGATCGTTGATAATTATTGGGTTTGTTTAGAACAAAGTCCTGGAAACATACAATCCATACTCACCAATTTAACCTTAAAAGATCAAGACTTAGTTTTCGATGATTGGCATAAGAAGTCAAATACCAGTCAGGCCAGGGTAAATAACTTGCATGACCCAAATGAGTTAATAAAAGGGCTGATAACCAGCGTTCTTCCAACTCTAGCCATTATTTTCGGGCTTATGGTCCCCGGCATAAGAAATAATCTGGTATTTCTGATTACACTACTTTTGTTTGTGGTAAGTATTGGTCCTTATCTAGTAATTTCATGGACACCTCGTTATCAGTCATTTCAACTTGGGTTTTTCACGATTTTTCTCTTTATGATGCTAGCCCAATTGTTGATATACTTCAATGATAAGCGGGAGCAAAATCTCAAAGGATTAAAATAATAGCTATTCAATAGATTCGAATGAAGATCGCATATTTCACTCAGAATCCTGTTTCTATATCCGAAACCTTCTTTTCATTTTTAGTTACAGGTTTGTCAGAAAAAACTGGCAATGACGGTATCATTCACGTAGTGGGGTCAAAAACTGGCAAACAGCTTATTGAAAATACCTTCTTTTCAAATTTCAATTTGAATTTTCTAGGATTAAGGCTTCTTTATGAATTCGAGGAGCGATCGGGTCTTAACAGTGACCTCGCTTTGAGCTGGGCACAGCGGACAGCCTCGAAAAGATTAGCTAAACTTAAGCGATTTGGGATGCCGGACGTGGCGCATGTGGAATATGGAAACACCGCCATTCGCGTTTATAAATATCTGGTTGATAATAAGATTCCATTCGTGGTACACTATCATGGAAAAGATGCCTCTGCGGAATTTATATCACCGACCTACACCAGGGAATCCAGCAAAGTTTTTGATAGTGCCAATTTTGTGATTACCGCCTCCGAACATGTCAAAAGATTATTGGTGATTCGGGGTTGTGATGAAAGCAAAATAAGGGTAATACGATATGGGATAGAAACTGATAAACTTCAACCGATATCATGGGACGAACGATTTAAAAGCAATCCCTCATTGGTTTTTTTAGGAAGACTTACTGAGAAAAAGAACCCGCTGGCCCTAATACATGCCTTTAAGTTGGTACTTGATAAGATACCAGCTGCCCAGCTCACCATCATAGGTAAGGGTAAATTAGAAGGGGAGATCAAGAACCGGGTGCAGCAGCTGGGTATAGCAGATGCGGTGAGTCTTTTGGGTAGTATGCCTCAATCAGAAGCCTTGAAGATTGTTAATCAACATTGGGTGTTTACCCAACATAATGTAACTGCAGTGGATGGAGATCAGGAGGGCTATTCACTAGCACCTGCAGAAGCTGCTGCTCTAGAACTCCCTGTGGTTTCAACACTTCATAATGGTATTCCAGAACACGTAGTGGATGGTGTCACTGGATACTTAGTGCGAGAGTTTGACTACCAAAGCATGGCAGATAAGATCGTAGATTTATTAAATGATCGTGATAGAATGAGAGCTTTTGGGAAAGCAGGTAGACAAAACATTCAGAAGTTAAACGACCCGCAAAACCGATTAAGTCAAATTTATAACTTGTTGGTGGAAACCTCCCAAAAGGTTAATGCACAGGCTAAATAAGGTGATTTGAGCTTAAAAAGACAGGCGATAGGTGGAGTAAAATGGACCACAGTAGCGACGGTTACTCAGGCTCTGGTTGGCATGTTAAAACTATCGGTGCTTGCCAGATACCTGGATAAATCGGATTTCGGTCTGATGGCACTGGTGATGTTTGTTCTGGGCTTTATGCAGTTGTTCATGGACATGGGGATTTCAACGGCCATACTGCATAAACAGGAGATAACCAAAAAGGAGTATGGGAGTCTCTATTGGATCAATTTTCTTATAAGTGCAGTCCTATACCTTATCGTCCTTTTATTAACTCAGCCAATTGCTACTTTCTATGAGGAGCCAGAGTTGACCCAACTATTGCCCATAATGGGGATAAGTCTACTTTTAGCGGCAATTGGTAGACAATTCAGAACCATTGAACAAAAGGATTTGAATTTTAAGTTTATCTCCATCGTAACCATTACCGGTGCGGTTTCCTCTCTACTAGTAGCAATTGTACTGGCTATCGAAGGGTTCGGCGTCTATGCCCTGGTATACGGAGCATTGGTGCAGCATATTTGTACCAATGGAATCTTTTTCCTGGTTGGAGTTAAAAAACACGGACTTCTTTTTCGATTGAAGTTTGAAGAGACCAAGGCGTTTTTGAAAATCGGATTGTACCATGTCAGTGGTCAGGTAATTAACTACTTCAATAAAGATCTCGATATTTTGCTTATTGGAAAATTGTATGGAGCAGAGGTGTTGGGCGGTTATAGTTTGGCAAAACAATTGGTGCTACGACCATTCAGGATAATCAATCCAATTCTAACCAGAGTAGCGGAACCTTTGTTAGCTAAGTTTCAACAGGACATGCAGAAGCTTCGAAAGAACTATTTAAAGTTACTGAATGCCGTCTCTTCTCTGATCGTACCAGTCTACATTGGTTTGATGATATTGGCCCCAATTGTAGTTGATATCTTGTATGGTCCTGGATTTGAGGATATTGTGATCTTGGTAAGAATCTTATCTGTATATATGATTTTCAGATCTATAGCTAATCCACTTGGTTCGTTGATCATCGCTACCGGAAGGACGGATTTAGGTTTTTACTGGAATCTGGTAACTTTGGTGATTGTACCATTAGCTGTGGTAATCGGCAGCAAGTTCTCAATCGAATGGGTTGCACTATGCTTAACAGTGGCTATGGCATTGTTGTATATTCCAAGTTGGTGGTTCCTGGTGAGGAGAATGATTTCGGTACGATTGGGTACCTATTTACTTTGGACCATTCCTGGGGTTTCATTGGTGAGGAAATAGCGAGACAACATGAGGAAGTTTAACTTTTTTAGACTCATACTATTAACGGTTTTAGTACTGCCGTTGATTTATAGCTATTTTGAAATACTCCCTGATGCCATAAAATATACCCTTGATCTAATCCTGTTGACCTACGTCGTCTATTTTCGAGGTGTGTTGAAAAGAACCTCTGATTTCGTAAAGCTCTATTTGATCTATGTTGCTGTAGTACTGGTACTTAACATTTGCAGTTTGATAATACACCAGGAAAGTGTGATGCTACTTATACCTGAGGTAAGAAGATTATTAATACCACTGTTACTTTATTATGTGCTCACCGATGTTTTCAAGAGTTATCCCGAAGCATCGATAAAGAGTCACAGGTTATTTATGCTGATTATGCTGGTGCAAATACCAGCTACCATTATCCAAACGATATTTTTTACCACATTTGTAAAGCTTGGTCTCTTTAGTGAATACAGGCACTATTTGGATGCCGCAACTGGTACTTTAGGTGGTGGTGGTCATACTTACTTAGGTGTATTAATTCCACTTACCTTTTTGTATCTATATGACTTGAAGCTATTTAAGTACATGATTCCATTTGTCATTCCGTTAATCCTGATCAACTCTGGAGGAGGCATCGTGTTATTTGCGATAATTTTTGTTTTTGTTGGTATCTACTCGCTTTTCGTAGGGTCCATAAAACAAAGAGTAGGGATTGTGGTAGGAATTGGCGTTTTTCTAGGACTATTAGTGGTGTTTTCTCAAACTGCCTTTTTCAAGACCAATTTTTATTCGTACACCAGGTCTTTTGTATTTTTTAGTGAGAATTACATTGAAGGAGGTAGAGAAACATTTGTTGGTCAAGAGCACAAGATTAGCAGAATTAACGGTTATAAGTTTCTGAGGAAAAGAATGGATCGCCATGATTTCGAACAGCTTTTCGGCTTGGGTTTCGAGTTCAAAAGTAAAAAGGTAGGTGGTTACACACTGAGTTTTAAAAATGATGTTAATACTATAATTGCCGAACGGGGATTCTTGGGTCTGATCGTTTACGCTGCTTTTATGGTAGCTTTTTTATGGTCGGTTTACTCCATGCTTAACCGGAATAAGCACCACAGGATCTTCATCAAAATGCTATTTTTCGGTTCGTTTTTTATTGCAGGAATCTATAATCAAACCAGTCGTTCATTTACGGTCTGGTTAGTACTGATTTTTTATATGGTATTGTTGGAGAATAAAGAACAATACCAATCTCTACTTCAATACTTAGGTTTGAAGCGTCTGAAAAGTAGCAAGAAAAAGATGAGTCGGAAAGATCTAGTGATTCACACCCCAGTAGTAGGGGCGGGATTTGACTCTTCGAACCGTTAACCTTAAATGATATGAAAGAGTTGGTTAGTGTGGTGGTACCAACCTATAAACGGCCACAGGGCCTTAAATCTGCGCTCAAGAGTGTGTTGGCACAAACCTACCATGAATTAGAAATTCTGGTGGTAAACGACAATAGTGAAGAAGATGGAATCCATCATATCATCAAGGAGATAGATGATTCAAGAATTCATTACTATGAAAACCAGCGTACCAAAGGTGCTAATGGAGCAAGAAATACTGGAATTTTATCCTCTAAAGGAAACTTGATAGCTTTTTTAGACGATGATGATGAATGGTTGTCCCAAAAACTAGAATGGCAACTGTCTTATCTAAACCATCATCCTGACTTTATAGGGGTCTTTAGTGCTTTCAAGATTCATGAATCCGGTAGATGGAAGCAACATAAACAACCTGTATCAACCCTAACTATGCGGGATTGTCTATTAAATACTGTTTCTATTGGATCCAGCTCAAGCTTGCTGATACAAAGAAAAGTATTCGATCAGGTTGGACTGTGGGATGAATCTTTGATCAGACAGCAAGACAAAGAACTGTTGGTTAGAATTTTGGCATCAGGAACCATTGGTCATGATCCTAGGATTTCGTTGGTGGTAAACGGACACAATGATCCGCACCCTCTTAAGTCCATTCCAGGCCATCAGGTTTATTTCAGTAAAGTACAACCTTATCTCAACTATCTGAATGAAGCCGATAAAAGCAAGTTTCATTCTTTCCACTTTCGTAGGTTATGTATGTACTACCTTAGGCTGGGAGACCACCGAAAGGCTTTAGCCTTATACCGAAGTGCTTTGAAATTTCAAAAGTTTCATCTTCGTAAGGACGCAAAGAATCTGCTGTATTTTATGCGAAGCGTGTTTACCACTAAACCCTCATTTTAAATTGAGAATACTGGTATTAGTTCCGGACCTTGCTGCAGCAGGAGGAGTGTCTGCATTCTTTAACAGTCTCCAGGGTCAGTTTAAGCAGCATGAAGTAGAATATTTTACCAGGGGCAGCAGACCAAAAGTTGGCAGATTGAAGCAGTTAGTACTGAAGTTTTCTGATTACTTGCGCTTTATTCGACTGCTGTCAACTGGGGGGTATGATCTGGTGCATATCAATACTTCTCTGGGTAAGAAGAACCTATGGAGAGATCCGTGGTTTGCCCTAATTGCCAAGTTGTTTAAGAGGAAAACACTGGTGTTCTTTCATGGTTGGAAACCAGATTGTATCAATGCTTCAAATAAATGGTTGCTTTCCATCTTATTGAAGGTTGATGGAATCGTGGTTTTAGCTAGAGAGTTTGAGGACAGGCTGCGGCAATGGAATTATCAAGGTCGTACTTTTGTAGAGGCTACGGTAGTTTCAAAACAACTAGAATCTATGTTGAGCCAAGCAAAAACCAGGAAACTTGCAGATAGGGTAAGGATCCTGTTTCTGAGCAGGATAGAAATACCAAAGGGGGTTTATGAAAGTGTGCAGGCCTTCAAATTGTTCAGGCAAGCAGCTGGAATTCAATCAAGCCTGGTGATTGCTGGTGACGGCTCTGAACTGAATAAACTCAAAGAATATATAGAACAGGAGGATATTCAGGATGTAAGTTTTTGTGGCTTTGTTTCCGGTGAAGCCAAATCCAATGTATTAAAAGACGCTGATATTTATCTACTTCCTAGTTATAGCGAAGGAATGCCAATCTCCGTGTTGGAGGCCATGCTGGCCGGTATGGCAGTAGTAACACGATCTACAGGTGGATTAGTGGACTTTTTCACCAATAATATGGGGAGGATTACTGATTCAAAAGATCCCCAAGTGCTAGCAGATTTGTTAATAAGCATAATTTCCAATCCAAGTACCTTATCAGAGATTTCTGACTTCAATCGGAGATATGCAAAAGACAATTTTACAGTAGACCCATTCATCCGACGATTAGAGGCTATTTACAAATCGATATGAGGCGTATCATCTTCATTACAGGCTTACCAAGAAGTGGCACCAAACTTCTCAGAGATTTGATGAATCAACACTCGATGATTTCCATACCGAGAATCGAAACGGTGCTGTTTCCTTATTTGGTAAATAAGTATGGATTGGGGTTTGATTTAAATCAACCAGATAATTTTGAGTTGGTAAAAAGTGAGATTGAAAAGTCTACTTTCTACCAAAATTTCTTGAAGCATGGACTTAGTCTTGATCTAAAAACTGCAGTTCAGGAAGCAGACCTTATCACTTGGGCACTGTTGTTCGAAGCATTACTAAAATTTTACGGACCGAAAGAATACCATGAGGAGCTGATCATCGGTGATAAAACCCCCGGCTATATCGATCATACCGACTTATTGCTGAACATTTGGCCCCAGGCAAAATTTGTTCATATTGTAAGAGATCCCAGGGATTATCTCTGCTCAGTTAATCAAGTCTGGAACAAGAATATTTATCGGGCTGCCAATCGTTGGAACCAAACCATGGTGAATCTTGAGCACAGGGAGCGTTTGAATGACCAAAACATGCTTACGGTCTACTACGAGCAACTGCTAGAGCAACCCGAAAATACGCTGATCTCTATATGTAATTTTATAGGTATCAACTTTGAAGCGTCTATGTTAACCTTAAATGAGTCTTCTGAATTATTCGGTGATGCAAAAGGATCAACGACCATAGTTCGCGGCAACAGGCAGAAATATAGGCAAAAGTTGAGCAAGCAACAGATTTATAAAATTGAGCAGCTGGTCTGCCCCGGTGCCAGAATGCATGGGTATCAGTTAGACAATCCCGAGGTGAAACCTAAAAAACTATCCCAACTTAGTTTACTCAAACACAAGTATACGGATGGATTGAATGCGCTGATGTTTCATATTCGAAACAAGGGGCTCTTGAATGGGTCCAAGTATTTTTTCAAGTTAAACCAGACCAATATCAAGAGATCATTGTGACTGTCACTTTCAAATCGAAGCATTTGGCGCTTGAAGGAGCAACTCGCAAGCTGAAAGCGTACATGGTGGGTAAGTCGTACTATGGATATGACCCTTACGATGTATTGCGCTCACCGGTTTTTAGCTGGCCAGTACTTGGTTCCCGACCTGTGCGGTTTGTAGCGCAGCAGGTTTCAAAACGGATTCCATTTAGTTTGAGAAAATTACTTCAGGTTCCCGAAGGGCTGAACCCGGTTACACTTGGGCTTACCATCCAATCCAATACCTACTTGAAGCAGATATTTCCAGATGATGGAGAACTGGATCAGGAAACAGACCAGTTGGTGACCGAATTGGTAGGAATAAAATCTAAAGGGTATAGCGGAATATGCTGGGGATATGATTTCGATTGGGAAGCACGCTATACCAGGATTCAAGCCTACGTACCTACCAGTGTGGCTACCGGGATTATTACTAATGGGATGTTTGAAAACTACCGATTTACTCAGAATGAGTATTTACTGGATCTCTGTAGGGATTCCTGTAAGTTCATCATGAAGGATTTAAAAAAGTCCTATGAGGGCGATTTTTTCTGTTATTCTTACTCCCCGGTTGACTCGCAATTTGTCTTAAATGCCTCGATGAAAGCAGCACGCTTATTGGCTCAGGTTTATTCGGTAAACAGAGATCAGAGCCTATTGGATGAAGCATCGAATGCAGTCGAGTATGTTATCAGGAATCAAAAAGAGGATGGATCGTGGTCCTACTCCATAAACGACGCTAGAACCTGGCGCGACAACTACCACACAGGTTATATTCTGGATTGCCTAGATAGCTACATAATCCACACCGGTGACCAACGTTTTAGACCCAATTTGGAAAAAGGTTTTGATTTCTATTTGAATCATTTTTTCGAGGTATCCGGTATACCAAAATTTTATCATGATAAGCTCTATCCTATAGATTCCACCGCTGCTGCCCAGTCAATTCTCTCACTCTGCCGTTTTGGTGAGATAGAGTTGGCTAAAAATGTTGCGGGCTGGTATATATCCAATATGCAGGACAAATCAGGAGGGTTTTACTTTAGAAAGCATAAGTATTATACCGATCGCAACATTTTTATGAGATGGTCTAATGCTTGGATGTTGGTGGCTTTATCATATTTATTGTATTCCCTGAATATGAATAAAATAAAGACTTCAGCAATATGATGGATCACAACAATTTGAAGAAAACTAGCGGTATTCATATACCTAAATGCGGTGGTACTTCGATCAAGTCCTCTATGAAAAAAAGCTGGGTCAATCAGGTTTTGAATCAAAAAATTAGTTTGAACCACATTGCTTCTTCCAAGGCCGCAGCTTTATTGGAAAGGGATGTGCTTGCTTTCAGGGAAGACCTACTGCGATACTATTTATACGATACCAAAGCAAAGTACATTTTTGGTCATTTCAGATGTACTGCTCCAACCCGAAATCTTTTTCAAAGCCTATGGACTTTTGTCACTTTGATTAGGGATACAGTTAAAAGATGGCTTTCGCATTATTTTTTCGATAAGTTTAAGCAAAAGAATATTGACTATAATAAGACAAACCTGGAGTTGGAGGCATATCTAAACTCCGATGAAGGGTTATGCAATGCCACCATGTACTTAAGGCATTTTACTTCATACCAGCCTGGAGACACACCTAATGATAATCTGGTGGCAGAAGCGATAGACAATATTCAAAAATTTGATGTTTATGGTATACTAGAGGATATGCCATCATTCACCAAAGCCAATCAACATTGCACCGGGACTAACCTAAAAATCATTAAGTCCAACAAGAACCCCAAACGAGGGTACGGAAAAGACAATATTCCAGCATCTTTGGTGCAGGAAATTGAAGAAATCAATCAATACCATAAGAAAATCTATCAGTAGATAACGAAACTTAGTAAAAATCATAAAAAATGAAGGTCCTTATTTATCTCAACCACCCTGCTCATTTTCATCTGTTTAAAAACGTCTTCATTGGCTTAAAATCGAGGGGAATTGATTTTAAGGTGGTTTGTAAGAAAAAGGACGTACTTGAGGATTTATTGAGAGGCTCAGGTACCCCTTACACCAACGTTCAGGAAAAGCCTCGAACTACAGCATTGTGGTCCATGATCAGCAGCGTTACCCAACGTGGGTGGCGAATTCTGAAAATGGTACGCCATTATAAACCTGATCTGATGATAGGCACTGCATTTGAGCTGGCTCACATCGGTAAGCTTACCGGTATCCCGTTTGTTAGTGTCAACGAAGATGATGCGGATATGATTCCACTGTGGAGCAAGTATTCTTATCCCTGGGCCAGCTACATTCTTTCACCTTTTGTTTGCGACAATGGAAAGTGGAATCACAAGACACTCAACTACAACAGCTATCATGAGCTTGCATACCTACACCCAGATCATTTTACGCCAAACCCAGAAATAGTCGAAAAATATTTCTCCACCAGGAGTCCTTATGTTATCATGCGCTTTGCTCAGTTGACAGCACACCACGACAGCGGGATCAGTGGCATCAACTTGGAAATTTCTACTGAACTGGTAAAAATTCTCAAACCTCACGCTGATATATATATCACCTCTGAAAGACCATTGGAATCGGAATTAGAACCTTACAGGTTGCGTATTGATCCATTAGACATGCACCATGTGCTGTCATTCGCTACCTTGTATATTGGTGATAGCCAGACCATGGCAGCGGAGGCTGGGGTGCTGGGAACACCCTTTATCAGATTTAATGATTTCGTTGGTAAACTCGGATACCTGGCGGAGCTGGAGGATAAGTATCGACTGGGATATGGTATAGAAACCAAGGATGTGAAAAAGCTTTATGATACTGCAAGTCAACTGATCAACGACCCCAATCTTAAGGAAAAATTTCGTGCAAGAAGGCAAAATATGCTATCTGAGAAATTGAACACTGCAGAATTTCTGACCTGGTTCATTGCCAACTATCCGGATAGCATAGAGAAAACAAAGACTAAAACTAAGGCGGATAAACATTTGTTGGTTTGATTGCATCGATAAGGCGAGATTATAGCCCTAGTGCTATTATCTACTGTGTTATAAGTGCGGTTTTAATAACCATCACCGTATACCATTATGGTTCCGGTAATCATGCGGTTATTGTTCCATTTTTGAAAGAGACCCTCAATCCGGACCTCTACCCAAACGATTATTTTGTTGCCCAATCCGAATACTATCATACCTTTTTGTGGGATGCGTTTGCACTCATCGTGGATACCACAGGATTGACCGTTGAATGGTTATTCTTTATCGGCTATTTAGTTTGTCTAATAATCTCATCTTTAGCCATATACGGTATAGCATTGGCTTTATTTAAGAACCCTAAGGTGGGTTATCTGGTGGTATTCATTCAGCTGGTTTATTTTATACATAATGCCGGAATAGGGGATGAGTTCTTAATAGATCATTTATTGAAGGAAAGTCAGGTGGCATTACCGTTTTTATTATTTGCCATTTACTCATTTTTAAACAAGTCTTACAAAATCTGTTATTTTCTGTTGGGTATTGGCTTTCTGCTTCATGCTTTGAGCTCGATATATGTGATTATTTTCCTTTCAGTTCCACTACTGGTATACACCTATCAGACCAAGGACTGGAAATCATTGGTGTTTCCCATGCTCATTCTTTTCTGTGTTTCGATCCCATTATTACTTAGAAAGTCACAACACTCCCCGGAAACCATGCATATGTTTGAGGTTTATATGGACTGGGCAATGATGCTGAAAACCAGGTATGCTGGTCATTCTTTCCCATTTAGCTGGAGTGTTTGGAAATACGTAAAAGCAGCTTTGGTGGTCGGATTATTCCTTTATTCCTGGAAATTCCGCCCCAGTCGCCAATTACATGAGGTGGTAAAATACGGTACTTTCACCGTTTTCGGATGTTGGTTAATGGGTGTAGTTTTCACCGAGCTAGTACCACTGCCAATATTTATACAGTTGCAACTATTCCGCAGTTATACTTTAATCAGTCTATTTGCGGTAATCTATTGGTCAAACTATTTTGTACTGACCATGGAGGGCCAAGGCTCCATGGTGATAAAAGCTTTGGTGCTGCTGGCAACAGTAGGTCTGATTATTATGTTGCCTTCGGAGGGAAATCCCATAATTCATAACATTACTGATTCTCCGGGTATTCTCTGGAAGAACAATTACTTGTTTCTGGTGCTGTTTGGTATGGTATTGCTCGGTTGGTATTTGGTTTTTAGGCAGAAGCTCTCGACCATATATTGGCCGTTAATACTAATCGGGCTAATGGCCATAATGGCTGCTAGAAAGGTGATGAAGGAAGGCGTTCAAATTAGTTCTCATCTTCCCAAACCATGGGTGGAAGTTCAACGATGGGCAAAACTACACACCAATACTGCTGATCTTTTCATAGTCCCACCTCAATTACGTGGTTTCAGGATAGATGCTGAACGAACCATCTTTGGCGACTATAAGGACGGCATACAGATGTACTTCAATCCTGAATATGGTTATCAATGGCAGCAGCGTATGGAGTTATTTGGTGTTAATCCCCCAATTAGTGAAGAGAGCCTCAGTGAAAGGTACCATATGTTAAACAAATCTGATATCGAACAGGTGGCGGATTTGTATTCTCAGCAACACCCATCGGTTTATTTCGTGGCAACTAACCAGAACATATCCTTCGATTACCCAAATTCATATTCAAATAAGGAATTTATAGTGTATAAGGTACGGTAGTAACTATATCCCCTGAATTTGTGAGCCCTAGAACTAATAATTTTTACCTTTGCCAATGCTATACGAGGGTAGAACTGAAATCACGGATCCCCGCTAATTTTTTGATAATATGAAGACTCGTGAGGTATTGTTTGTTCTGTTGGTGGTTGACCTGCTACTCCTCAATATTTCTTTCTTAATTGTTGCCTATTTTCATTATGGTTTAGGCTATAATCGGTTTAACGTAATTATTGATACTTTTTGGTTGTTAAATTTTAGCTGGATTGTAACTTTTCTATTTTTCATAACCGAAGATCCCTTAATTGAAAAACCCCTGCCCAAAAGAATAATCAATCATGGGAAGAAGTTTCTGCTGTTCCTATCCATAGCTTCTATATTGGCCTTAGGCTTGAACATTTCTGATATTTCCAGAATTACCTTCTTCGCCACTATCACCTACTTCTTTATCCTTACCTTTTTCTTCTCGAATTTCTTCATAAACTACATTCGGATTAAAAAAGCAAAGATTCACAACTACACAGAGGTTTTAGTAGTAGGCGCTGGAAATCTTGGCTTAGAGGTAAAAAGATACTTTGATCAGAATCCACATCGTGGTAAAGTCGTAGGATTTCTAGATGATTTCAAATTGCATTCCGACAAGGCGAAAATATTAGGCAGGGTACTGGATTTTCAAGAAGTTTACAATAATAACCGCTTCGACCAGCTTATAATAGCAATACCCATAAACAATAGAGAAAAACTCCGCAAACTTATAGATCAGGCAGAGTTCAATGGGGTAAGACCTAGAGTAATACCCGATTATTATAACCTGTTCAGTAGAAATTTTGAAACTACCCTTTTAGGTGATCTTCCAATAGTAAACATCAGGGAATTTCCACTTGAGATCTATGCCAACAGGTTCTGGAAGAGGGTCTTTGATCTAGTCTTCTCTTCCACCGCACTTTTATTAGTTTCTCCAATTCTGTTGTTGATTGCTATCGCGATTAAGATTGATAGCAAAGGCCCAGTTTTTTACAAGCCCATTAGGTTGGGTCGTAGGGGAGAGGAGTTTGTGCTTTACAAGTTTCGTTCTATGTATGCCAACGACGATCCAAGGATGGGTCAGCAATCCACCAAAGAAGACGATGATCGTATCACCCGTGTGGGCCGATTTATTAGGAAATACAGTCTAGATGAACTCCCACAATTCATTAACGTAATTAAACATGATATGTCCGTAGTTGGACCGCGTCCACATCGTGTGATCTTAAACAAAATTTTGCAGGAGAAAGCCACCAACTACTTGGTAAGACATTATGTTCTACCGGGGGTTACTGGATGGGCACAGGTAAATGGTTGGAGGGGCCCAACAGATACCCGAATACAGTATAAAGGCCGCACACTTCATGATCTATGGTATATAGAACACTGGACGTTCCTGCTGGATCTATACATTATCATGTTAACTGTTTTTGGGGTAAAGTCCAGAAAGAACGCTTTCTAGTTAGGTTTTCAGTGTAACCCTTTGCTTCTTGGTTTGCCGATCTTTTTGATAATTGTTGTAGTACTTCCCGTAGCCACCATACTCAGCTTTGCTATAATTTACCGCATTAAAGAGCAGTGCCAAGTTATTCAGCTTACGCTGGGCATAGATATTGTTCAAATCGGCAATATGTCTTTTTAACGTGTAGTTCTCCCTGGCTATAAAGATGTTGACATCACATTTATCCATCAACTCAAGACCATCGGAAAGTATGCCGATAGGAGGGGTGTCTATAATGATGTAGTCAAAATTTGCTTTGACAGAATCCAAAAGCTGTTCAAACTTTCCATTGATCAGGAGTTCTGAAGGATTAGGGGGTATACCTCCAGAAGTTATGATATACAGATTCATGATATCGGTGCTCTTTATGATCACGGACTCTGTAGAAAGCCCTGCCAGATAATCGCTTAATCCGATCCCTTCTTCAACACCAAACTCAGAGTAGTTCTTATCTTTTCTCATATCCGCATCGATCAGTAGCACTTTCTTGCCGAAATTTGAAAAAACTACCGCTAAATTATTAGCGCAGAATGACTTGCCTTC